>JAICGY010000086.1 GCA_025922915.1 Candidatus Methylomirabilota bacterium
CCGAGATCGCGATCGTGGGGGACGACAAGGCGCACGCGACACGGGACCTCATCGGCCGGATCGCGGAGCGGTTCGCCCGTGACCGCTGAGCCGTCCCGCATCCTGCTCGTGAAGCTCTCCTCGCTCGGCGACGTCGTCCACACGCTGCCCGTCGCGGCGGCGGCCCGGGCGGCGTGGCCGCGCGCGCACCTCGCGTGGGTCGTGGAGCGGCGCGAGGCGGCGGTGCTGCGCGGCCATCCGGCGCTCGACGAGATCATCGTCGCCGACACCCGGGCCTGGCGG
Source organism: Candidatus Methylomirabilota bacterium (assembly GCA_025922915.1). GTDB lineage: Bacteria > Methylomirabilota > Methylomirabilia > Rokubacteriales > CSP1-6 > JAICGY01. The sequence continues at coordinate 283 of JAICGY010000086.1, forward strand.
CGGGCCCGGCGTCCCGCCGCGGTGCGGCGCGCGCTCGCCGACGTGCTGGCCCTCGCACGGCGGCTGCGGGCCGGCCGCTTCGACGTGGCGATCGACCTGCAAGCGCTGGTCAAGAGCGGCCTGGTGACCGCCGCGAGCCGGGCGCCCGTGCGCATCGGGTTCGGGCCGCGGTGGGCCGGCGAGTCGCTCAGCGCGCTCTTCACGAACCGCCGGGTGATGCCCGGGCGCGCGGCCCGGCACGTCGTCGAGCAGTACCTGGCCCTGCTGGCGCCGCTCGGCGTGGCGCCCGCGCGCGCCGAGTTCATCGTGCCCGCGTGCGCCGAGGCCGAGGACCGGATCGACGACTGGCTCGGCCGGAGCGGCCTGAAGCCGCGTCGACGCCTCGTCGTCCTCAACCCCGGCGCCGGCCGGGCGGACAAGCGCTGGCCGGTGGAGTCCTTCCGGCAGCTCGCCGCGCGGCTGGGGGCCGAGGTCGACGCGCACGCGGTCGTCGTGTGGGGCCCCGGAGAGGAACCGCTCGCGCAGGAGATCGCCGACACGGGCGGCGCGGCGCCGCACCCGCTGCTGGCGCCGCCGACGGACCTCGACGACCTGGTGGCGCTCCTCCGGCGGGCCAGCGTCGTCGTGGCCGCCGACACCGGGCCGCTGCACCTGGCGGCGGCCGTCGGCACGACGTGCGTGGGGCTCTACGGGCCGACCTCCGCGGCGCGCAACGGCCCTTACGGGGGGCGCCACCGCGCGCTCCAGAGCCCGGACGGCACCATGGCCGGGATCCCGGTCGACGCGGTGCTGCACGCGGTCGGCCAGGCGCTGAGCGCATGACCGCGAACGCGCCGCGACGCCGGCTGTCCGTGGTGGTGATCACGCGCGACGAGGAGGAGCGTCTGCGCGCCTGCCTGGAGTCCGCGGCGTGGGCCGACGAAATCGTGGTCGTGGACGCCGAGTCCACCGACAAGACGGTGAGCGTCGCGCGCGACTTCACGGATCGCGTCATCGTGCGGCCGTGGCCGGGCTATGCGGCCCAGAAGGGGTTCGCGGCGGACCAGGCGACGGGGGACTGGATCCTCGCGCTCGACGCCGACGAGCGGATCTCCCCGGCGCTGCGAGAGCAGATCGAGACGGTCCTCCGGCACGACGGCCCGTGCGACGGCTACGCCGTTCCGCGGCGGAACGTCTTCTGGGGGCAGTGGGTGCGGCGCGGCGGCATGTGGCCGGACTGGCAGCTCCGACTCTTCCGGCGGGGGCGGGGGCGGTTCGGGGAGCGCGCCGTGCACGAGTCCGTCGTCGTGGAGGGGCGCGTCGGCCGGCTCCCCGGACACCTGGAGCACTTCAGCTATCGCGACGTCGACGACTTCCTGGCGCGGGCCGAGCGGTACTCGACGCTCGCCGCCGCCGACTGGGTCCGCCAGGGGCGCCCGGTGCGGCCGCTGCTCGATCTCGTCCTGCGGCCCCCGGCGCGGTTCGTCCGGATGTATGTTCTTCAGCGCGGGTTCCTGGACGGCTGGAGGGGATTCCTCCTGGCCGCCCTGTATGCGTACTATGTCTTCCTGAGATCGGCCAAGGTGTGGGAGGCCGCGAGAGCGAGGCAGTGATGGCGAGACGGGAGCGCGTGCTGTCGGGGATGCGTCCGAGCGGGGGGCTGCACCTGGGCAACTACCTGGGCGCCCTCGCGAACTGGGTGACGCTCCAGGACGACTACGACTGCTTCTACTTCTCGGCCGACTGGCACGTGCTGACGGACCGCAGCGAGACGCGCGACGTGCCGGCCAACACCATCGAGATGGCGGCGGACTGGCTGGGCGCGGGCCTCGACCCCGAGCGGTCGACGCTCTTCATCCAGTCGTGGGTGCCCGAGCACGCCGAGCTGCTCCTGCTGTTCTCGATGGTCACGCCGGTGGGCTGGCTCGAGCGGGTGCCGACGTACAAAGAGCGCATCGAGCAGCAGGAGATCGTCTCGCCGTCCTACGGCCTGCTGGGCTATCCGCTGCTGCAGGCCGCCGACATCCTCATGTACAAGGCGGCGTGGGTGCCGGTGGGGGTGGACCAGGTGCCCCACGTCGAGCTCACCCGCGAGGTGGCGCGGCGGTTCAACAACACGTTCGGGCCCGTCTTTCCCGAGCCCGACGCGAAGCTGACGCAGATCCCGAAGGTCCCGGGGACGGACGGGCGCAAGATGTCGAAGTCGTACGGCAACGACATCGAGCTGGCGGACAGCGAGGAGACGATCCGGCAGAAGGTGCGGCCGATGGTCACGGACCCCGCGCGCAAGCGGCGCACCGATCCCGGCAATCCCGAGGTGTGCCCGGTGTTCGACCTGCACCGGATCTTCACGCCCGAGCCCGACCTCACGACGGCGGCCACGGGATGCCGGACGGCCGGCATCGGATGCCTGGACTGCAAGGACATCCTCCTCAAGCACATGCTCCCGCCGCTCGGACGGATCCGCGAGCGTCGGCAGGCCTTCGCCGAGAAGCCCGACGCGATCGTCGAGGTGCTGCGCGACGGCTCCCGCCGGGCGCAGGTCGTGGCGCGGCAGACGATGGCCGAGGTGCGCGAGGCCGTGCACCTCTCGCCATGACGGCGCCGGCCGAGGCCGTCGGGGCCGGCGAGCTCCGGCTCCGGATCGACGGTTTCGAGGGGCCGCTCGATCTCCTGCTGCACCTCTGCCGTACGAACGAGATCGACCTCGCGGCACTGCCGGTCCGGGCGATCACCGATCAGTACCTCGCGCACCTCGAGGCGCTGGAGTTCCGCGACCTCGAGACGGCTGGCGCCTACCTGGTGATGGCGGCGACGCTGATCTACCTCAAGTCGAAGCTGCTCGTGCCGCCCGAGGAGACGGCCGACGAGCAGCTGGACGAGGAGGCGCTCGGCCTCAAGCAGGAGCTCGAGGAACGGCTGCGGGAGTACGCGCGGGTCAAGGCCCAGGGCGCCTGGCTGGCCCAGCGCGAGGCCGAGCAGTTCCTCGTGTGGGGGCGGCCGGCGAGCAGCCTGCCGGCGGCGGAGGACGTGCCGCTCGAGGACCTCTCGGTGCACTGGCTCGAGCGGGCGATGCGCCGGCTCATCGACGAGCAGAAGCGGGCGCGGCCGCGCGAGGTCGAGCCGGATGCGCCCTCGGTGCTCGAGCGCATGACCGAGATCCTGACGCTCCTGCGCGACACGTGGTCGTTGCTGTTCGCGTCCCTGACGGGCGGCGAGCGCAGCCGGTCCGAGGTGGTCGTGACGCTCCTGGCCGTGCTCGAGCTCGTCCGGCAGGGCAAGATCCGGGCCCAGCAGACCGAGCTCTTCGGTGAGATCGTGCTCGAGCGGCAGACCGCGGCCGCGGAGGAGGTGGACCGTGCCCCGGCCGATTGACGTCGTCGAGGCCCTGCTCTTCGCGTCCGATGTGCCGCTCGAGCCCGAGCGGATCCGCGAGGTGCTCGACCTCGAGGACACTGCCGCCGCGCGCGCCCTCGTGCAGGAGCTGAGCGCACGGTACGACGGCGACGCGCGCGCGCTCGCGATCGTCGAGGTGGCGGGCGGCTTCCGCATGGTGACGCGGCCCGAGGTCGCGCCGTGGCTCGTGCGCCTGGCGCGGGCGCGCACGCGCGTGCGCCTGTCGCGGCCGGCGCTCGAGACGCTCGCCATCGTGGCCTACCGGCAGCCCGTGTCCCGGCCCGAGGTCGACGCCGTGCGCGGTGTCAACTCGGACGCGGTGCTCGACAACCTCCTGGAGCGCCGGCTCGTCCGGATCGCCGGACGCAAGGAGGCCCCCGGCCGGCCGTTCCTGTACGAGACCACGCGCGAGTTCCTGGTCGCGTTCGGCCTGCGCGACGTGAGCGACCTGCCCCGGGTCGACGGCGAGCTGGTGATCCCCGAGGTCGGGGGCGGGGAGGCTGCCGCCGAGCATGCCGAGACTGCGGCTCAACAAGATCCTGGCCCAGGCGGGGATCACCTCCCGACGGGGGGGTGATCAGCTCGTCCTGGAGGGGCGCGTCGCCGTCAACGGCGCCGTCGTCCGCGAGCCCGGAAGCCTCGCCGATCCCGCGCGCGACCTGATCACCGTCGACGGCCGCCCCGTGCCGGCGGCCGAGGCCCATCACTACGTGCTCGTCCACAAGCCGGTGGGCTACGTCACGACGGTCCGCGACCCGCACGGCCGGTCGGTCGTCACCGACCTCGTGCCGTCCACGATCCGCGCGCGGCTGTACCCGGTCGGACGCCTGGACGCGGACGTGGAGGGTGCGCTGCTGCTGACCAACGACGGCGCGCTCACCCACCGCCTGCTGCATCCCCGCTACGGCGTGACGCGCGAGTACGAGGCCGAGGTGACGGGTCGCGTGCGGCCGGCCGACCTCGCCCGCTGGCGACGCGGCGCCGTGCTCGACGACGGGCCGGCGGTGCCGCGCACCGTCGCCCTGGTGGCCACGGGGCCGGCGACGAGCACGGTGCGGCTCGTGTTCACCGAGGGCCGCAAGCACGAGGTCAAGCGGTACTGCCAGGCGCTCGGCCACCCGGTGCGCCGCCTGCGGCGCGTGGCCTTCGGGCCGGTGCGTCTCGACGATCTGCCGCCCGGGGCGTACCGGACGTGCACGCCCGCCGAGGTCGCCGCGCTGAGGGATGCAGGGCAACGGAGGGGGTGAGGCACCCCCTCCGTTGCCTCCCCGGCGCGCGTGGCGTGACGGCGCCCGTGATGCTTGTTGAACAACGGAGGGGGTGAGGCACCCCCTCCGTTTCCTCCCCGGGCGCGCGTGGCGTGACGGCGCCCGTGATCTCGCCGGGCGTGAAGTCGTGAAGTCCCCGTGCGCTTGCGCCGTGGTGGGTGGTTGGCCTATACTCCGCCGTATTCGTTAGAGCCGGGTGCGCAGGAGTTCCTATGGACCTGGGCGATTGGCGCTCCAGGATCAACGACCTCGACAGCCAGATCCTCAACCTCCTCAACCAACGCGCCGGGGCCGCCCTCAAGATCGGAGACCTCAAGCGACGGCAGCAGGCGCCGTCGTATGTCCCCGAGCGGGAAGCCGCGATCGTCGAGCGGCTGACGGCCGACAACGGCGGGCCGCTGCCGACGGATGCGATCGCGGCCATCTGGCGGGAGATCCTCTCCGCGTGCCGGGCGCTCGAGGCGGCGCTGACCGTGGCCTACCTCGGGCCGCAGGCGACGTTCACCCACCAGGCCGCGCGCGAGCGCTTCGGCGCATCGGTGGACTACCGCCCGTCGCGCTCCATCGCCGAGGTGTTCGACGACGTCGAGCGCGGCCGCGTGGACTTCGGGGTGGTCCCGGTGGAGAACAGCACGGAGGGCGCCGTCAACGTCACGCTGGACCGGCTGAGCGAGGCCGAGGTGGTGATCTGCGGGGAGCTCCGGCTGGAGATCACCCAGCACCTGCTTTCGCGGGCCGCCCACCCGGGCGAGCTGAAGCGCGTCCTCTCGCACCCCCAGGCGCTGGCGCAGTGCCGGGGGTGGCTGACCACGCACCTGCCCGAGGTCCCGCTCGAGGAGACCGCGTCGACCGCCGGCGCCGCCGAGCTCGCCGCCGGCGATCCCTCGATCGCGGCGATCGCCTCCGACCTCGCCGCCACCATGTACGACGTGCCGATCCTGGTCGCGCGGATCGAGGACAACCGGCAGAACGCCACGCGGTTCCTCGTGCTCGGTCGCCAGCCGAGCGGCCCGACCGGACGCGACAAGACATCGATCGTGTTCGCGATGCGCAACGAGCCGGGGGCGCTGCACCGGATCCTGGAGCCGTTCGCCCGGCTCGGCCTGAACCTGACCAAGATCGAGTCCCGGCCGGCCAAGCAGCGGCCCTGGGAGTACCTGATGTACGTCGACTTCGAGGGCCACCGGGACACCGCGGTCGTCGCCGGGGCCCTGCAAGAGATCGCGGAGCGTACCCTGTACCTGAAGGTGCTGGGGTCGTACCCCGCGGCCTGAGGAGAGCACATGCACACCCCGTGGGAGTCGCTCGCGAACGAGCACATCCTCGGCATCGCCCCCTACGAGCCGGGGAAGCCCGTCGAGGAGCTGGAGCGCGAGCTCGGGATCCACGACGCCATCAAGCTGGCGTCCAACGAGAACCCGCTGAGCCCGTCCGATCGGGTCCAGAAGGCGATCGTCGCCGCCCTGCCCGCCCTCAACCGGTATCCCGACGGCAGCGCCCACTACCTCCGCCACGCGCTCGCCCGGAAGCACGGCGTGAGCCCCGACCAGGTGTTCCTCGGCAACGGCTCCAACGAGCTCATCGAGCTGGTCGTGCGCACCTTCCTGCGCTCGGGGGACGAGGCGGTGGTGCCCCACCCCTCGTTCGTCGTCTACCCGATGATCGTCCAGGCGGTGGGCGGCGTCCGCGTGATGGTCATGCTGAAGGACTACCGCCTCGACCTCGAGGCCATGGCGCGCGCGATCACGCCGATGACCAAGATCGTCTTCATCGCCAACCCGAACAACCCGACGGCGACGATCGTGACCCGGGACGAGGTCGAGGCCTTCATGGCGCGCCTGCCCGAGCGGACGATCGCCGTCTTCGACGAGGCGTACATCGAGTTCGCCCAGGGCCCCGACTTCCCGGACGGGCTCGACTACGTCCGGGCCGGGCGGCGGGTGGTCGTGCTGCGCACGTTCTCGAAGGCGGCGAGCCTGGCCGGGCTGCGCGTCGGGTACGGGATCGCCGACGCCGACGCCGTCTCGCTCATCAACCGCATCCGGGCGCCCTTCAACGTGAACTCGCTGGCCCAGGCCGCCGCGCTGGCCGCCCTCGAGGACGACTCGCACGTGCTGGAGTGCGTGCGGATGATCGACGCCGGCCGGCACTACCTGTACGAGGAGTTCAAGGCGCTCGGCCTGCGGTACGCCCCCTCGCGGGCGAACTTCATCCTGCTCGACGTCGGCCGCAACGCCTCCGACATCTACCAGCGCCTCCTCAAGGAGGGCGTGATCGTCCGGCCGCTCACCCCCTTCGGGCTGGAGTCGGCGCTGCGCGTGACGATCGGCACGCCGCAGGAGAACCGCCGCTTCGTCAAGGCGCTGCGCAGCGTCCTCGGGAAGCCGGCCGCGTGATCCGACGCCTGACGATCGTCGGCGTCGGACTCCTGGGCGGCTCCGTGGCCAGGGCGGCGCGGACCCATCGCCTGGCCGCCGAGATCGTCGGGATCGGGCGGGATCGCGGGCGGCTGGCGCCCGCGGTCGCGGACGGCACGCTGGACCGGGCCACCACCGACCTCGCCGAGGGCGTGCGCGAGGCCGACGTCGTCGTGCTCGCCGCCACCGTGCTCGCCAGCGAGGCGCTCCTCGGCGACCTCTGGCCGATGCTCCCGGCCGGCGCCCTCGTCACGGACGTCGGCTCGACGAAGACGGGCATCGTGCGGCGGGCCGACGCGCTGGCCGCGACGCGCGACGACGTGCACTTCGTCGGCAGCCACCCCATGGCCGGCTCCGAGAAGAGCGGGTACGGGGCCGCGCGCGCCGACCTCTTCCGGGACGCGCTCGTCATCCTCACGCCGACCGGGGCGACGGCGCCGGCCGCGACGAAGCGGGTGACGGCGCTGTGGGAGACGATGGGCGCACGGACGGTCGTGCTCGACCCCGAGACGCACGACCGGGCGGTGGCGGCGGTCAGCCACCTGCCGCACCTCGTCGCCTGGGCCCTCGTGGACGCCGTCTCGCGATTCGAGCCGGCCGCGCTCGCGGGGGCGGCGCGGGGCTTCAAGGACACCACGCGCTTCGCCGCCTCGGTTCCCGCCGTCTGGCGCGTGATCGTGCTCGCGTCCCGTGGGCCGGCGCTCGCCAGCCTCGACCACTTCCGCCGGGCCCTCGACGAGCTGACGGCGCTGGTCGCGGCCGCCGACGGGGCCCCGCTCGAGGCCACGCTCGCGAGGATCAGGGACGCCCGGGAGGCGGTGCGGTGAGGTTCCGCGTGCGGCCGGTCCGCCGGCTCGCAGGCACCGCCGAGGTCCCGGGCGACAAGTCGATCTCCCACCGGGCGGCGCTGCTCGGCGCGCTCGCGGAGGGGCCGACGGAGGTGCGCGGCTACCTCGAGGCCGAGGACTGCCTGCGCACGATCGCCGCCGTGCAGGCGCTGGGCGTGGAGGTGACGCGCAAGGGGCCGGGACACTGGCGCATCGCCGGGGGCGGGGCGACGGGCCTCGGGGAGCCCGCGGACGTCGTCGACTGCGGCAACTCGGGGACGACGGCCCGGCTGCTCGCCGGCGTGCTGGCCGGCCAGCCGTTCTGGACGTTCCTCACCGGCGACGAGTCCCTGCGGCGGCGGCCGATGGCGCGGATCGCCGAGCCGCTGCGCGCGATGGGCGCCACCGTGGTGGGGCGTGCCGGCTCCACGCGGCTGCCGCTGGCCTATCGCGGCGTGCGTCCCCTGCGCGCCATCGATCACGAGACCCCGGTGGCGTCGGCGCAGGTGAAGTCGGCCGTGCTCCTCGCCGGCCTCTTCGCCGACGGCCCGGTCTCGGTCATCGAGCCCGCGGTGTCGCGCGACCACAGCGAGCGCATGCTGCGGACGTTCGGGGCCCGTGTCGTGACCGAGGGCCGTCGGGTCTCGCTCACGCCCGGCCCGCTGCGTGGCGCGACGCTGCGCGTGCCCGGCGACGTCTCCTCGGCCGCCTTCTTCCTGGTCGCGGGTGCGATCGTGCCCGACGCGCAGGTCACCCTCGACCACGTCGGAGTGAACCCGACCCGCACGGGTCTGCTCGAGGTCCTGGACGCGATGGGCGCGACGGTCGAGCGCCAGGCCGCCGTCGACGACGACGAGCCGACCGCGTCGCTCGCCATCGCGAGCGCGGCGCTGCGCGGGGTGTCGGTGGGGGGCGCGCTGGTGCCACGCATGATCGACGAGATCCCCGTCCTCGCGGTGGCGGCCGCCGTGGCCGCCGGCCGGACGGAGGTGCGCGACGCGGGCGAGCTGCGCGTCAAGGAATCGGACCGGATCGCGGCGCTGGCCGGACAGCTCGGCCGGATGGGGGCCCGCATCGAGGAGCGCCCGGACGGCATGGTCATCGAGGGGGGCGCCCGCCTGACCGGCGCCGCCGTGTCGAGCGGGGGCGACCACCGGATGGCGATGGCGCTGGCCGTGGCCGGGCTCGTCGCCGACGGCGAGACCGTGATCGAGGACGTCGCGTGCGTGGCGACGTCCTTCCCGGCCTTCGCCGAGACGCTGAACGCCCTGGCCGGCATGCCGGCCGTGACGGTGGAACCGTGAGGGCCGGCGCCGCGGCCGCGCGCGAGCCGGTGGTCACCATCGACGGGCCGGCCGGCGCCGGCAAGGGAACGGTGGCGCGGCGGCTGGCCGGGCGGCTGGGGTACCGGCTGCTCGACACGGGAGCCATGTACCGCGCGCTCGCCTGGTCGGTGGCGCGGGCCGGCCTGCCCGCGGCGGACACCCCGGCGCTGCGCGCGCACCTGGCGGGCGCCGACGTCGGCCTGGAGGGCGACCGCGTCCTCGTCGACGGGCGGGACGTGACGGACGAGATCCGGACCCCGGAAATCGCGGCGCTGACGTCGCGGCTGTCGACGCTCGGTGTCGTGCGGGACAAGGTCACCCCGCTGCAGCGGGCGCTGGCGGCGCCGGGCGGCGTCGTCCTCGAGGGCCGCGACACGGGCACCGTGGTGTGCCCGGAGGCCGAGGTGAAGTTCTTCCTCGACGCCGCCCTCGACGTGCGGGCGCGCCGCCGTCAGGCCGAGTTCCGGGCGCGGGGCGTGGAGGTCGACTTCGAGGTGGCGCGCAGCGAGATCGCGGCGCGCGACGTGCAAGACTCCACGCGCGCGCTGGCGCCCCTGCGGAAGGCGGACGACGCCATCGTGATCGACACGACCGCGCTGAGCGTGGAGCAGGTGGTGGCCCGCATGCAGGAGACGGTCGAGCGGCGGCGCGGATCGTGCCGGGAGCCGGCGAAGCGGCCATGAACCTCTACGCGGTGCTCAAGCCCATCGCGGTCGCGCTCATGCGGCTGGGCTTCCGGCTCGAGGGCCGCGGCGGGCACCACGTGCCGCCGACGGGACCGCTCCTGGTGGTGGCGAACCACTCGAGCGTCCTGGATCCGCCGCTGGTCGGCGGCGTCTGCCCGCGCCAGCTGACGTTCCTGGCGAAGGCCGAGCTCTTCCGGGTGCCGGGGTTCGGCGCGCTCATCCGGGCGCTGGGCGCGCATCCGGTGCGCCGCGAGGGGTCGGACGCCGCCGCCCTGCGCACCGCGCAGCGACTCCTCGCCGAGGGGAAGGCGCTCCTCGTCTTCCCGGAGGGCACCCGGGGAGAAGAGGGGCGCCTGCGGGAGGCGAAGCCCGGGGCCGCGCTGCTGGCGATGCAGACCGGCGTGCCGGTGGTGCCGGCCTACGTGGCGGGCAGCGGGCGCGCCTGGCCGCGCGGCCGCAGGCTTCCGAAGCCTGCTAAGGTGGTGGTGACATTCGGGCCCCCGCTGCGCCTTCCGCGGGCGACGGGACCCGGACGGAAGGAGCAGTACGAGGCGGCGAGCCGCCAGATCATGGCGGCGATCGGCGGCGCGGCGAGCGCGCACCGGGCCCGGCGCTCGCTCGAAATACACTGAACGGAGGAACTGCCGGAATGGCGATCAACGAACCGAAGCGAAATCTCGGTGGCCCGCGCACGGAGGGCGAGGGGGCCGAGGAGCGGATGGAGGACTGGTACCGCGAGAGCGTGACCAGCGAGTTCGAGGAAGGGGAGGTCGTCCGGGGCCGGGTCGTCCACGTGGGCCAGAGCGAGGTGCTGGTGGACGTCGGCTACAAGAGCGAGGGCGCGATCCCCGTCGAGGAGTTCCGGGGCCGGCTCCCGAAGGAAGGCGAGGAGATCGAGGTCTACCTCGAGTCCAAGGAGGACTCCGAGGGCCTGATCGTCCTCTCGAAGGACAAGGCCGACAAGATCAAGGTCTGGGACCAGATCACCAGCGCCTACGACAAGGGCGCGCCCGTCGAGGGCCGGGTGATCGAGGTCGTGAAGGGCGGCCTCTCGGTCGACGTCGGCGTCCGGGCCTTCCTGCCGGGCTCGCAGGTCGATCTGCGCCCCGTGAAGAACCTCGCCTCGATGATCGGGCACCCCATCCGGGCCAAGGTCATCAAGCTCAACCGCCGCCGCGGCAACGTCGTCCTCTCCCGCCGGGCCGTCCTCGAGGAGGAGCGGGAGGAGAAGAAGAAGCACACGCTGGAGGTGCTCGCCGAGGGCATGGTGCTCACGGGCACGGTGAAGAACATCACCGACTACGGGGCCTTCATCGACCTGGGCGGCATCGACGGCCTGCTGCACGTCACCGACATGTCGTGGGGGCGCGTGGGCCATCCCTCGGAGATCTTCCAGGTCGGCGACCAGGTCGAGGTCGTGGTGCTCCACTTCGACCGCGAGAGCGGCCGGGTGTCGCTCGGCTACAAGCAGAAGTCGTCCGATCCCTGGGAGCGGGTGGATCAGACGTATCCCCCCGGCGCCAAGGTCCGGGGCAAGGTCGTGAGCCTGACGAACTACGGGGCCTTCGTCGAGCTGGAGGCGGGCGTGGAGGGGCTCGTGCACGTCTCCGAGATGTCGTGGACGCGCCGCGTGCGCCACCCGTCGAAGCTCGTCAACGTCGGCGAGGAGGTGGAGGTGATCGTCCTCGCCGTCGACAAGACGGCCAAGCGGATCTCGCTCGGCATGAAGCAGGTCGAGCCCGATCCGTGGACGACCATCGACGAGCGCTACGTGCTCGGGCAGCGGGTGACCGGCCGCGTGCGCAACCTGACCGACTTCGGGGCGTTCATCGAGCTCGAGCCGGGCGTCGACGGGCTCCTGCACATCTCGGACATGTCGTGGACGCGCAACGTCGCCCATCCCTCCGAGGTGCTCAAGAAGAGCCAGGAGATCGAGACGCAGATCCTGAACATCGACAAGGAGAACAAGCGCATCTCGCTGGGGCTCCGGCAGCTCCAGCCCGACCCGTGGACCACGGTGACCCAGCGCTACCCGATGGGCGCCCGCGTCACGGGCCGGGTCGTGCGGCTGACCGACTTCGGCGCGTTCGTCGAGCTCGAGCCGGGCGTGGACGGCCTGCTGCACATCTCCCAGATGGCGCACCGGCCCGTGAGCCGGCCGGACGAGGTCGTCAACGTCGGGGACGAGCTGACGCTGCTGGTGATCCGGGTCGATCCCAACGAGCGACGCATCGGGCTGTCGCTGAAGGAGCTGGGCCACGCCGTCGCGCCGGCGGAGTGGACCGACACCACCGGTGGCACCGGCGCCGTCGGACGCCGACGCAAGGGCAAGTCCCGGGCGGACTACGACGACGACGACGAGGAATAGCGTGCGGAGGGGACTGACGGTCGTCGCCGCCGGCCTCCTCGTCTACGCGGCCGTGACCGGACTCTTCGTGGCCGCCATGGCGGGCGCCCTGCGGGGCGGCGACGGCGGCGCCGC
>JAICGY010000087.1 GCA_025922915.1 Candidatus Methylomirabilota bacterium
CCGTCATGAACTCGGTGGGCACGAAGACCGAGGAGTGGACGAAGGGCTCCTCCATCTGCTCGATCCTGTCCGGGGAGGGCAGCCGCGACGGATTGTCGATGTCGAGCACCTCGCCCGCCGTGGTCAGGATCCGGTACTGCACGGAGGGTGCGGTGACGATGAGCGAGAGGTCGAACTCGCGCTCGAGCCGCTCCTGCACGATCTCCATGTGGAGCATGCCCAGGAACCCGCAGCGGAAGCCGTAGCCGAGGGCCAGCGAGGTCTCGGGCTCGAACGTGAACGCCGGATCGTTCAGCCGCAGCTTCTCGAGCGCGTCGCGGAGGGCCTCGTACTCGGTGTCCTCGATCGGGTAGAGCCCGGCGAACACCATGGGCTTGGCATCGCGGTAGCCGGGGAACGGCGCGGCCGTGGGCCGGAGGGCCTCGGTGATCGTCTCGCCGACCTTGGCGTCGGCCACCCGCTTGATCGAGGCGGTGATGTACCCGACCTGGCCCGCGGCGAGCTCCTCGACCGGACGCATGTCCGGGCTGAACACGCCCACCTGCTGCACGTCGTAGGTGCGGCCGTTGGACATGAGCAGGATGCGCATGCCCGGCCGGACGCGCCCGTCGACCAGGCGCACGTAGACGACGACGCCCTGGTAGGAGTCGTAGAACGAGTCGAAGACGAGCGCCTTCAGCGGGGCGTCGAGCTCCCCGACGGGGGCCGGAATGCGGTGCACGATCGCCTCCAGCACCTCGTCGACGCCGGTGCCGTGCTTGGCGGAGATCGCGAGCGCCTCGTCCCCGTCGAGGCCCAGGGTGTCGCTGACCGCCATCCGCGCCCCGTCCAGATCGGCCGCCGGCAGATCGATCTTGTTGATGACCGGCACGATGGCGAGCCCCGCGTCCGACGCGAGGTAGAAGTTCGCGAGCGTCTGGGCCTCGATGCCCTGCGCGGCGTCGATGACGAGGAGGGCGCCCTCGCAGGCGGCGAGCGCGCGGGAGACCTCGTACGAGAAGTCCACGTGCCCCGGCGTGTCGATGAGGTTCAGCGTGTAATCCTGCCCGTCGCGCGCGCGGTAGAGCAGGCGGACCGTGTGGGCCTTGATGGTGATCCCCCGCTCCCGCTCCAGGTCCATCGAGTCCAGCACCTGGTCCACGGCCTTCTTGGCGTCCATCGTTCCCGTGAGCGCGAGGAGCCGGTCGGCCAGCGTGGACTTGCCGTGGTCGATGTGAGCCACGATGGAGAAGTTACGGATGCGGGCGAGCGTCATCGTCTCAGTCTAGCACGCGGCTCGGACGCCCTCGGCGGCCGGCGCGGGGGGGCCCGGGCCGGCGCCGGACTGTGCACGACGTTGCAGCCTACGCGGTGACGGTGGCGCGCGGCCCCACCGAGCTGCCGGACGCGACGATGGCGCCGGCGGCGACGCGGGCCTGGGGGCCGATGTCGACGTCGGCCCCGATCACGCAGTCCTCGAGCACGGCCTCCGGGCCCACGGTGACGCGCTCCCACAGGACGGAGCCGGTCACCCGGGCGTCGGCCCCGATCCGGGTCTCTTCCCCGAGGACGGTGAGCGGGCCGATCTGGGCGCCGATGCCGACCCGGACGCCGCGCCCGAGCACCGAGGGCGCCACGAGATGCGCCCCCGCCGCCACGTGCGCGGTGGTGTCCACCCAGCACCCATCGTGCTCGTCGCCGGGCGGAGCCACCGGCATGGCGGCGCGGCCCAGGAGGAGATCGCGCTGGGTCTCCCGGTAGGCGGCGGGGCTGCCGATGTCCCGCCAGTACGCACTCGCCGCCCAGCCATAGCACGGCACGCCGTCGGCGATCAGCGCGGGGAAGAACTCGCGCTCGATCGACACGGCGCGGCCGGTCGCGATCCGTCCGAGCAGGGCGGCGTCGAGCAGGTAGATGCCGGCGTTGATGGTGTCCGTCTCGACCGGCTCTTCGGGCCCCGGCTTCTCGCGGAAGCGCCGCAGGCGGCCGTCGGCCTCCGTCTCGACCAGCCCGTAGGCTCGGGGGTCGGCGACGCGGGTGAGGAAGATCGTCGTGCGCGAGCCGCGCTCCTCGTGAAAGCGCCGCATCGCCGAGAGGTCGGCGTCGGTCAGGACGTCGCCGTTGAGCACGAACACCGTGCCCCGGGCGAGATCGGCCGCGTTGCGGACGCCGCCGCCGGTGCCCAGCGGCTCCGCCTCGATCACGTAGCGCAGCCGCACGCCCAGGTGCTCCGCCTCGCCGAGCGCCCGGCGCACGTCCTCCACGCGGTAGGAGCAGGCCAGGATCACGTCGGTCACCCCGTGGGCCCGGAGGAGCGCCAGCTGCCAGCCGAGGAGCGGCCGGGTGAGGACGGGAACCACCGGCTTGGCGCGGGCGAGGGTCAGCGGACGCAGCCGGGTGCCCTGCCCCCCGGCGAGGATGACGGCCTGGGTCGCGTCGTCTAGCGACGCGGCTCCCATGGCTCCGCCTCGTTGATCAGCATGACGGGGATACCGTCGCGGATCGGGTACGCCTTGCGGCAGGCCTGACAGATGATGCGGGTCTCCTCGAACAGGAGATCGCCCTTGCAGGCCGGACACACCAGGATGGCCTTCAGCTCGTCGTCGATCACGCCGGTCACCTCCCTCCGTCGGCCGGGGATGCGCCCGATCGGCCGTGTAGCCGCCGGCGGAACCAGTCGAGCGTCCGGCGGAGCCCCTCGTCCACGTCCACGCGCGGCTCCCACGCCAGCGTGGTGCGGGCCCGCGTGATGTCCGGCTGGCGGACCTTCGGGTCGTCCACCGGCAGCGGCTGGAAGACGATCCCGCTGCTCGCATCGGCGAGCCGGATGATCCGCTTCGCGAGCTCCAGCAGCGTCATCTCGTGCGGGTTGCCGATGTTGACGGGATCGCTGGAGCCGCGCGTCATCAGCGCCCAGATCCCCGCGACCAGATCGCTGATGTACTGGAACGAGCGGGTCTGCGAGCCGTCGCCGAACACCGTCACCGGCGCGCCGGTGAGGGCCTGCCCGATGAACGCCGGGATCGCGCGCCCGTCGTTCAGTCGCATGCGGGGGCCGTAGGTGTTGAAGATGCGCACGACCCGCGTGTCGATGGCGTGGACACGGTGGTAGGCCATCGTCATGGCCTCCGCGAACCGCTTGGCCTCGTCGTACACGCCCCGCGGGCCGACCGGGTTCACGTTGCCCCAGTAGTCCTCGCGCTGCGGGTGCACGAGGGGGTCGCCGTACACCTCCGACGTCGACGCCAGCAGGAAGCGCGCGCCCTTCGCCTTGGCGAGCCCGAGCGCGTTGTGGGTGCCGAGGGCGCCCACCTTGAGGGTCTGGATCGGGAACTCCAGGTAGTCGCGCGGGGAGGCCGGGCTCGCGAAGTGCAGCACCCAGTCCAGCCGGCCGTCCACGTCGATGTACTCGGTGACGTCGTGGCGAGCGAAGGTGAAGCGCGGGTGGCCGGCCACGGAGTCGAGGTTCTCGGCGGCGCCGGTGATGAGGCTGTCCATGCCGACGACCTCGTGGCCCTCGGCCACGAGGTGCTCGCACAGGTGCGAACCGATGAAGCCCGCGGCTCCCGTCACCAGCATCCGCATCGGCGTCCTGGCGGCCGTCGCCTAGGCGGGCCGGACGGGACGGCGGCCGATGGAGTGGTACGCGAAGCCGAGCCGCCGCATCCGCTCGGGCTCCCACAGGTTGCGTCCGTCGAACACCACGGGCTGGCGCATCAGGCCGCGCAGCCGCTCGAGGTTCAGGAACTTGAACTCGTTCCACTCGGTCACGAGCGCCAGCGCGTCGGCGCCGGCGGCGGCCTCGTACGGCGACTCGCAGTACGTCACCGGCGCCGGCAGCACCTTCTGCGCGTTCGGCATCGCGACCGGGTCGTAGGCGCGCACCGTCGCGCCCCGGGCCAGCAGCCCCTCGATCACCTCCACGGACTTGGCGTCGCGCATGTCGTCGGTGTTCGGCTTGAACGCCAGGCCGAGCACGGCGACCGTGCGGCGGTCCAGCGGCCCCAGGGTCCGCTCGATCGTCTCCACGAAGTGCCCGGCCCGGCCGCGGTTGACCGCGATGACCGCCCGCAGCAGCGTGAAGTCGTAGCCGAGCGTGGCCGCGGTGTGCACGAGCGACTCGGTGTCCTTGGGGAAGCACGAGCCGCCGTAGCCCAGCCCGGCCGACAGGAATGCCGTCCCGATGCGGGCGTCCAGTCCCATGCCCCGCATCACGTGCGTCACGTCGGCGCCCGCGCGCTCGCACATGTCCGCCACCGCGTTGATGAACGAGATCTTCGTGGCCAGGAAGGCGTTCGACGCGTACTTGATCATCTCCGCCGACGGCACGTCGGTGATGATCATCGGCCGCTCGAGCGGCGCGTACAGCTCCAGCAGGCTCATGGCCACCTGCTGGTTCGGGGCGCCGATCACGATCCGGTCGGGGCGCAGCGTGTCCTCGATCGCCGAGCCCTCGCGCAGGAACTCGGGGTTCGAGACGACGTCGAAGGGCACCGGCGCGGGCTGGTGCCGCTCGATGACCTCCCGCACGAGGTCCCCGGTGCCCACCGGCACCGTGGACTTGTTGACCACCACCGTGTAGCGCTGCATGGCGGCGCCGATGGCGCGGGCGACCTCCTCCACGGCCGCGAGGTCCGCCCCGCCGTCGTTCCGCGGCGGCGTGCCGACCGTGATGAAGACGATCACGGAGCGCCGCACGGCCGACGCCAGGTCCGTGGTGAAGGCCAGGCGTCCGTCCACCCGGTTTCGGGCGACCATCTCTTCCAGCCCCGGCTCGTAGAGGGGCATCTGCCCCGCGTCCAGCGTGGCGATCTTCGCCGGGTCGTTGTCGACGCAGACCACGTCGTTGCCTAGATCGGCGAAGACGGCCCCCGTGACGAGCCCGACGTAGCCAGTGCCGACGACGCAGATGTTCATCGAAAGCGGCACTCATCATAGCAGGAGCGGTCCCGGGGGCCGCCATGGCAAGGAGCGACCCCCGGCCGGGGCCGGACGGGAACGACGGGACGCGGAGCGAGGGGCGGGCAGGCTCCCGGCTAGGCGGCGATCGGACCGTCGTCCGGGTCGTCGCCGCCGCCGAGACCGTCGATCTGCGTCCGCGCGTCGCGGACGGCCTCGCTCAGCGACTCGAAGCGCTGGCCCGAGATGGCGATGGTGTTGCTCTCGTCACGCGCCTTCCACATCCACTCGCGGCGGTCGCGGCCGACCGGCACGAACTGTACTTTCAGGGTGCCGTTTGAAGAGTTGTGCATGCTTCATCCCCTCCCTGCGTGCTACCCGAGCTCTCCGACTCGAGCGGTCCATGCGGGTTGCAAGGGGGGTGCCACGGAGAGGAGGCTCGATGAAACGTGCCTGGTGACGGCGAAGAGGCGACCCGGCGCCACGAGGCGACAGGCCGGCGCGCTACCGAAAGTAGGAGCCCGACTACCCCGTTCCGCCCGAAGGGCCCGGTTCACGCGGTCTCGTCGGCCTCGGCGGCGACCCAGCGGAAGAACACGATGGTGAACGCCACGAGGGGGATCACGCCGGAGGGCACCCACATGAGCACCCCCCCGATCCGCTGGTCCTCCAGGGGGCTGAGGCCCAGCAGGCCCGCGCCGTCGTAGAGGGGATAGAGGACGTGCTCGGCGCCGGTGATCATGGCGGCGACGACCGTCATCGGCATGCCGAACACGAAGATGTACAGGAGCTGGGCGGCATAGGGAAGCGCCGGCGCCCGTCGCGACGGGGAGACGATCGGCCACCACGCCAGGATCGCCGTCGCGAGCAGCGACAGGTGCGCGACCGCGTGCCACCCGCGGCTGGTGAGGATCGCGGCATGCGGCCCGGGCAGGTGCCAGGCCACGAGGGCGATCGCGTACAGCGCGAGCGCGGGCAGCGGCCGCGTCACGACCCGGACGACGGCGGCGGTCGCGCGGCGCGCGAGCACGGGGGCGAGCAGGCCGTCGGCCATCCAGGCGGGCAGGCCGGACACCAGCAGCGGCGGCACGACGAGCGCGAGGACCAGGTGCTGCACCATGTGCGCCGTGAAGAGCGCCCCCTCGGCCAGATCGTGCAGGGGACCATTGAGCGTCACCAGCAGGACCACGAGCGCGCCCAGGAAGCGCGTGGCGAGGGCGGGGGCCGGCCGGAGACCGCGCACGCGCCACGCCCAGGCATAGGCCGCGGCGGCCGCGCCGACGGCGAGGACCACCTCCGGGTGCACGCTGGTCCAGGTGGCGAGTCCCGGCATCTCAGCGCCCGAAGATCAGGAAGGCGCCGGAGAGCGTCATGACGGCGACGGCGAGGCCGGTCGCGATGAGCAGGGGGCCGGTGAAGAGCGTGGTCAGCGCGCGCGGGTCGTAGCGCAGGTGCATGAAGAACATCACGACGAGCGCGAACTTCCCGGCCGACAGCACCAGCAGCAACGGGACGAGGATCGGCGTGAGGGCGCGGATGTACAGCACGCTGACCTCGAGGGCGGTCACGACGGTCAGGATCGCCGCGACCTTCAGGTAGGTGCCCACCGAGGCGTGCGCGTGGCCGGCAGCTCCGTCGGCGCCGCGGCCGGGGGGGTCGGACGCGGAGGCGCGCTCGCTCATGGGATCAGGTACACCAGCGTGAAGATCACGATCCAGACGACGTCGACGAAGTGCCAGTAGAGACCGGCGACCTCCACCTTGGTGGCGTCGGCGGCGCCGAGGCGGCCGCGGAGGGCGAGGAGCCAGAGGCTCAGGAGCCACACCACTCCGAGGGTGACGTGGCCGCCGTGGAAGCCGGTGAGCACGAAGAAGGTCGAGCCGAAGAGGTTCTGCTGGAGGGTGAGCCCCTCGCCCACGAAGTGGGTGAACTCGTACACCTGGAAGCCGAGGAAGATGAGCCCGAAGAACGCCGTGCCGAAGAGCCACAACCGGGTCTGCGCCATGTCCCCCCGCTGCACGGCGGCGAGGGCCAGCACCATCAGGAGGCTCGACATGAGCAGGTCGAACGTGCTGAGCGTCGTCAGGGGGATGTTGAGGATCTCGTGCGGATACGGCCCGATCACGCTGCGGCCACGGTAGGCCATGTACGTCGCGATCAGCGTGCCGAAGAGCAGGCACTCCGACCCGAGGAAGATCCACATCGCGAGCTTGCGGTGGTCGACGCCGAGGTTGCCGATCTGGTCGGCGTGCGCGGGGTTCCGGTGGTGCTCGAGCGCGAAGGCGAAGACGCCGAGGACGGTCAGGAGGGCGCCGACCACGACGACGGCCACGTGCAGCAGCGCTCCCGCGGCGGCGACGCCGATGCCGAGCGCGACGAGCACGGGCCAGACCGACGGCGACGGCACATGCACGCCGTGGGGCTCCGGCGCCGTCGGCGGGAGCGTGGGCCGGCGCCCCGCCCGGTCGCCGTGCTTCTCGCGCCAGAAGGAGTCGCGGCCGTGGACGGGCGGGATCGCGTCGAAGTTGTGCGGCGGCGGGGGCGACGACGTGCGCCATTCCAGCGTGCGCCCATCCCACGGGTCGCCGGCCGCCCGGGCGCCGACGCGCAGCGACCGGACGGCGTTGATCAGGAAGATCAGGATCCCGAGCGCGATGCCGAAGGCGCCGATGGACGAGGCGAGGTTCCAGAACGCCCAGCCGGTGCCCTCGCCGTAGGTGTAGATCCGCCGCGGCATGCCGGCGGCGCCGAGGTAGTGCTGGGGGAAGAAGGTCAGGTTGAACCCGACGAACAGCACCCAGAAGCCGACCTTGCCCAGCCGCTCGTCGAGGAGCCGCCCCGTCATCTTGGGCCACCAGTAGTAGGCGCCGGCCAGCAGGCCGAAGAGGCTGCCGCCGATCAGCACGTAGTGCAGGTGGGCCACCACGAAGTAGCTGTCCGTCTGCTGGAGGTCGACCGGCGGCGAGGCGTGCATGATGCCGCTCAGCCCCCCGATCGTGAAGAGCGCGACCAGCCCGACCGCGTAGTGGAGCGCGACCGTGAACCGGATGGAGCCGCCCCAGAGGGTGGCCAGCCAGTTGAAGATCTTCACCCCGGTCGGGATGGCGATCAGCATCGTGGCGACCGCGAAGGCGGCGTCGGCGATCGGGCCCATGCCGGCCGCGAACATGTGGTGGCTCCAGACGCCGAAGCCGAAGAAGCCGATGAGCACGCCGGAGTAGATGACGACGGGCGCGCCGAAGAGCGGCTTGCGCGCGAACGTCGGGAGCACCTCGGAGACGATCCCGAAGGCGGGCAGGATGAGGATGTAGACCTCGGGGTGCCCGAAGATCCAGAAGAGATGCTGCCAGAGGTGGAGGTCCCCGCCCGCCGCCACGTCGTAGAAGTGCGTCCCGAAGAAGCGGTCGAACATGAGGAAGATCAGCCCCACGGTGATCGGCGGGAAGGCGAGGAGGATCAGGAACTGCACCACCAGCGTCATCCACACGAACACCGGCATGCGCATCAACGTCATGCCCGGCGCGCGCAGATTCAGGATCGTCACGACGAAGTTCACCGCCGCCATCAGCGAGGACGCGCCCAGCACCTGCAGGCTGAGGAGCCAGAAGTCGATGCTGATGCTGGGCGAGTACTGCTTGAGGGTCAGGCTCGTGTAGCCGAACCAGCCGCCGTCCGGGGGCGTGCCGACCAGGAAGCTGGCGTTGAGCAGCAGCCCGCCGGCGAGGAACGTCCAGAAGGAGAGCGCGTTCAGCCGGGGGAAGGCGACGTCGCGCGCCCCGATCAGGAGCGGCACCATGTAATTGAAGAAGGCCGCGCTGAACGGCATGATGGCCAGGAACACCATCGTCGTGCCGTGCATGGTGAAGAGGGCGTTGAAGGTCTCCGCGCTCACGATCGACAGGTTCGGCTGCGCCAGCTGCAGGCGGATGAGCAGGGCCTCGATCCCGCCCAGGACGAAGAAGGCGAACGCCGAGACGCCGTAGAGGATCCCGATCCGCTTGTGGTCGACCGTGGTGACCCAGCTCCGGATCCCGGTCGCCACGCCGGGATGGGTCACGGGCTCGTGGCGGAGCAGCGCGGCCTCGCGGGTCGCCATCACTCGAGCGACAGGAGGTACGCGGTCAGGGCGCGCGCCTCGGCATCGGTGAGGTTCAGGTTCGGCATCTTCGCGCCGGGCTTCAGGCGCGGCGGATCCTTGAGCCAGGCGATGACGCGCTCCTCCGTGACCGGCCACATCCCGGCGCCGAAGAGGTCGCGGCTCGCGAAGTGGGTGAGGTCGGGGCCGATGACGCCCGCGGAGACGCCCCGGATGGCGTGGCAGCCGACGCACGCGCTGCGGGCGTAGAGCGCCTGCCCCTCGGCGGCGAGCCCGCTCGGCTCCGCCGGCGGCGTGCGCTGGGCGGCCACCCAGCGCTCGAACGCCTCCGGCTCCTCGACGACGACCCGCAGCCCCATGTTGGCGTGGGACGTGCCGCAGAACTCCGCGCACTGCCCCCAGTACTCGCCCGACTGCTCGGGGACGAGCGTGATCCGGTTCAGGCGCCCCGGGATCACGTCGCGCTTGCCCCCCAGCTGCGGCACCCAGAACGAGTGGATGACGTCGGGGCCCTCCAGGTTCAGGACAACGGCGCGGCCCCGCGGCAGGTGGAGCTCGTTCGCGGTGACCACGTCGAGCGCCGGGTACCGGAACTCCCACCACCACTGCCAGCCCCGCACCGTCACCTCCAGCGCGTTGGGCGGCATCGCCGCGCCCTGCGTGCGAAAGATCACCTGGATGGTCGGGATCGCGATCACGAGGAGCACCAGCGCGGGCGCGACCGTCCACGCGATCTCGAGCAGGGAGTGTCCCCGGGTCTGGGAGACCGGCCCGACCCCCGGGCGGGCGCGGTACCGCCACAGCACCCAGCCCAGCCCCACGAACACCACGAGGGCGATGCCGACCGTCGCCCACGTGATGATCGCGTAGACCCCGTGGATGGCCCGCGCGACGTCGGAGCGCGGCGCGACCGTCGACATCGGCCCGTCCCACGCGCAGCCGGCGAGCCCGAGCGCGACGGCGAGCACGAGCACGCCGAGCGCCGGACGGACCACGCGCACGAGCCTTGTGGGAACGTTCACGAGCTTGACGGTACCGCTGCCGGAGCGGCATCGCAACCGACCCCGGCGCGGCGGGCTACGCGGCGAGCGCGAGCAGCGTCCGGAGGAGCACCGTGGCCCCCCGCTCGATGGCCGCGGCGTCGCTGGCCTCGTCCACGCGGTGGCTGCGCCCGCCCTGCGAGGGGATGAAGATCATCCCGGCGTCGGCGACGAGGGCCAGGTTCTGCGCGTCGTGGCCGGCCGCGGAGTAGAGCCGGCGCGATGGCAGCCCGAGCGCCCGGGCCGCCTCCTCCACCGCGCGCTGGATCCGCTCGGCGCACGCCACCGGGGCCGTGGCCGAGAGCCGGCGCACCTCCGCGCGCACGCCGCGCTTCGCCGCGATCTCGCGCGCCAGCCCCTCGCACGCGCCGTCGAGCGCCTCCAGCGTGTCCGCCTCCGGGCAGCGCATCTCGTGGACGAGCTCGGCGCGGCCCGGCACGATGTTGCTCACGCCGGGATGCACGTGGGCCACGCCGACGTTGGTGACCGCGCGCTCGCCGCCCCGCTCCACGACCAGGTCACGCGCGCGCAGGGCGTACTCGGCGGCGGCGAGGAAGGCGTCGCGCCGGCGGGCCATCGGGGTCGTGCCCGCGTGATCGGCCTGGCCGTGGAAGACCACGCGCGCGCGGCGGACGCCGACGATCGAGTCGACGACGCCGATGGGGATGCCGGCCTCCTCGAGGCGCGCGCCCTGCTCGATGTGCAGCTCGACGTAGGCGGCGACCGCGCCCGCCGGCGCGCGCGCCAGGGGCGCCCGCCCCGCGTCGAAGCCCGCCCGGGCCATGGCATCCACGAGCCGCTCGCCGTCGGCGGCGGCCATGTCCGGGATGCGAGTCGCGTCCAGGTTGCCGCAGAAGGCGCGCGACCCGAAGAGGCTGCCGTAGCGGCCCTCCTCGTCGCTCCAGGCGGCGACGATGAGGGGGCGGCGGGGGGCCGCCTTCGCCTCGTGGATCGCCTGCACGCACTCGAGGCCGGCGATGACGCCCAGGGCGCCATCGAGCATGCCGCCCTCCGGCACCGTGTCGATGTGCGAGCCGGTGAGGACGACCGGGCGCTCGCCGCTGAACGTGTCGATGCCGAGGCCCCCGAACACGTTGCCGGCCGGGTCCACCCAGGCGCGCAGCCCCGCCCCGGCGATCTCGTCGAGCAGCCAGGCCCGCGCCGCCTCGTGGGGCGGGCTCCAGCACGGCCGCGTGACGCCGCCCCCGGGCAGGGCGCCGAAGCGGGCGAGGGCCGCGAGGCGGCCGTGCAGCCGGTCGGGAACGACGGAGGCCACGGCCGAGGAGTATAGCCGCGAACGGGGCGGAGCGGCCTCAGTCCTGCGGCGGAGGGGGCTCCGCCGCGGGCGGGGCCTCGGACAGGCAACCGGCGTGAACGATGTAGAGGTCGGCGCGGACCACGGCCTCGTCGGGGGGGATGAGGCGATCGCAGACCGGGCACAGTAGCCGGCCGCGCTCGTCGGTGGCGTTTCGCATCGTGGCGATCCTCCACGCAGCCTCCGTGCCACCCGCGCGCCGCGGGCGGTCCGGGTCCCGTCCAAGACCAGACACGGCGTCTTGACTTGGCTTCGCGGCGGTTCCTAGAATGAACCACGGTTCAGTCGGCGCAGACCGGCCCCAGGAGGGGACCTTGGACTTCACCCTGACTTCCGGACAGCAAGCGTTCCGCGAGCGGGTGCGCGGCTGGCTCGCCACGAACATCCCGCCGGAGTGGAAGCACATCGGTTCCAGCGAGGTGCCGCGGGCCGACGCGTACGCGCTGCTCCGCCGCTGGCAGCGGGGGCTCTTCGACACCGGCTTCATCGGCATCACCTGGCCGCGCGAGTACGGTGGGCAGGGATTGACCTTCGTGGAGGAGATGATTCTCCACGAGGAGATGGCGCTCGCGAAGGCACCGCCCATCCTGAACATCCTCGGTGTGGGGATGGCCGGGCCGACGATCATCGCCTACGGCACCGAGGAGCAGAAGCAGCGGTACCCGGCGAAGATCCTGTCCTGCGAGGAGATCTGGTGCCAGGGCTACTCGGAGCCCAACGCCGGCTCGGACCTGGCCGCCCTCCAGACGCGCGCCGTGAAGGACGGCGACCACTGGGTCATCACCGGCCAGAAGGTCTGGACGTCGCTGGCGCACGTCGCGGACTGGATGATGCTGCTGGCGCGGACGAATCCCGAGGCGCCCCGGCACAAGGGCATCACCTACTTCCTGCTCGACATGCACGCCCCCGGCGTCATCGTGAAGCCGCTCAAGCAGCTCACCGGCGATGCCGAGTTCAACGAGGTCTTCTTCGACGGCGTGCGGGTGCACGAGTCGCAGGTGCTGGGCGGGGTCGACAACGGCTGGGCGGTGGGCCTCACGACGCTGATGTACGAGCGGCTGGCACTCGGCTTCGGCCTGCAGGTGCGGTTGCGGATCGCGCTGGAGTCGCTCATCGACCTCGGCCGGCGGATGGAGAAGCACGGCCGGGCCGTCACCCGGGACCCGGTGACGCGGCAGAAGATCGCGCAGCTGTGGATCGACACCGAGGCGCTCAAGTACACGGGGGCCCGCGCGGTCACGCGGCTTCTCAAGGGCGAGCTCCCGGGCCCCGAGGCCTCGGCCGGCAAGATGGGCTGGGTCGACACCCACCAGCGGCTCCAGGAGCTGGC
>JAICGY010000088.1 GCA_025922915.1 Candidatus Methylomirabilota bacterium
CTGCTGCAGACGATGCCGAAGGGCGCCGATCCCCTCGGGCCGGACAACGTGCTGGTGATGGCGGTGAGCCCGCTGACCGGACTCGCCATCTCGGGCCAGAGCCGCATGACGGCCTGTGCGCGGTCCCCCCTCACCGGCGCCGTGGGTGACAGCCAGTGCGGCGGATTCTTCCCGGCCGAGATGCGCGCGGCGGGCGCCGATGCCATCGTCTTCACCGGCCGGGCGCCGGAGCCCGTGTACCTCTGGCTCCACGACGGCGAGCTCGAGCTCCGCCCGGCCGGGCACCTGTGGGGCAAGGTCACCGCGGACGTGGACCGGCTCCTGAAGGAGGAGGTCGGCGACGCGAAGGCCGAGGTCGCGCAGATCGGGCCCGCCGGCGAGAACCTCGTGCGGTTCGCGGCCATCATGAACATGGCCAACCGGGCCAACGGCCGCACCGGCATGGGCGCCGTCATGGGCAGCAAGCGCCTCAAGGCCGTCGTCGTGCGCGGGACGAAGCCGCCGCGTCCGGCGATGCCGGAGCAGTTCCGCGAGCTCACGAAGCGGCTCAAGCCGCTCCAGGAGCAGAACCCGGGCATCGGCTGGTTCGGCGAGTACGGCACGGCGGGCGTCCTGGCCATCCAGGACAAGATGGGCGGGCAGCCGACGCGCAACTACCGCGAGGGCACCTTCGAGCACGCCAAGGCCATCGACGGCTCGACCATGGTCCAGACGATCCTCAAGGAGCGCGACACCTGCTACGCCTGCGTCGTGAAGTGCAAGCGCGTGGTCGAGGTGCGCGATCCCGAGCTCGAGGTCGACCCGGTGTACGGCGGGCCCGAGTACGAGACGCTGACCTTCTTCGGCTCGATGTGCGGGGTCGGCGACCTCAAGCTCCTCGCCCGCGCGGCGGCGGACGCGAACCGGTACGGGATGGACACCATCTCCTGCGGCGCGACGATCGCGTGGGCGATGGAGGCCCGGGCCGCCGGGCTCCTCGACGACCAGGGGCTGGGCCTCGCGTACGGCGATGGACGGGCGGTCGTCCGCGCCATCGAGGCCATCGCGCTGCGGCAGGGCGTCGGGGACCTCCTCGCCGAGGGCAGCCGGCGGGCCGCCGAGCGCCTGGGGCCGGCCGCGGTGGACCTGACGGTCACCGTCAAGGGGCAGGAGCTGCCCGCGCACATGCCGCAGCACAAGCGATCGCTCGGCCTCGTCTACGCCGTCAACGCCTTCGGCGCGGATCACCAGTCCTCGGAGCACGATTCGATGCTGCGGACGAAGCCGGGCAGCCTGCACCGGCGTCGTCTCGCCGAGCTCGGCGACTTCGGCGACCTGGACCTGCGCGACCTGTCCGAGGCCAAGGTCCGCTTCGCCTACACCACGCAGTGCTTCTACTCCGCGCTCGACACCCTCGGGCTCTGTCAGTTCGTCTGGGGGCCCTCGTGGCAGCTCTACGGCCCGGCCGAGACCGTGGAGCTGGTCCGGTATGCGACGGGCTGGGACGCCACGCTCGAGGAGATCATGCAGGCCGGCGAGCGGCGGCTCCAGATGCTGCGCGCCTTCAACGCGCGCGAGGGCATCGGCAAGGAGGCCGACGTGCTGCCCCGGAAGCTCTTCCGGCCGCTCGAGGGCAAGGGGCCCACCGCCGGGGTGGCCCTGACCCCGGAGGAGTTCGAGCGCGCCCGCGACGTCTACTACACGCTGGCAGGCTGCGACCCGGCGACCGGCTATCCGAGCCGCGCCCGGCTGGGCGACCTCGGCCTGGACTGGCTCGCGGAGCAGGTTCCCGCGGCTCGCTGAGGCCGGGCGCCCGCCCGGCTTGCACGTCGAGCGACGCCCTGCCACCTCGCGTTGCGCGGCGAGACGCCCGACGACACGGGTAGTTGGCCCGATTCCCGGCCGCCGGGGTGCCGCGCCGGCTTGCGTGCACTCTTCACCCGACCAGGAAAATCGCGCGCTTCACCGCATCGTGCGGAGAGGCACGGAGGTTGCGAGCCCGGGCCCCGACGAACGCAGCCCATCCCACGCGATTCGATGAAGGAGGCGCGCCATGACGACCACGGCCGCAGCGGCCCTGCTCCCCGACGCCATGCTCGAGCGGTTCGCCGAGCGGGCGCCCATCTACGACCGGGAGAACCAGTTCTTCCAGGAGGACTTCGAGGAACTCCGGAAGACCGGCTACCTGGCGGCCGCCGTGCCCCGCGAGCTGGGCGGCGCGGGTCTCACCTTCGCGGAGTGCATGCAGGGCCAGCGTCGCCTCGCCTCGTACGCCCACGCCACGGCCCTCGCCGTCAACATGCACCTCTACTGGACGGGGGTCGCGGCCGACGTCTGGCGCTCGGGCGACAAGTCCCTCGAGTGGCTGCTGCGCGGCGCGGTGAGCGGCGAGGTGTACGCGGCCGGCCACGCCGAGCGCGGCAACGACATCCCGGTGCTGCTGTCGACCTCGAAGGCCGAGCGCGTGCCTGGCGGCTACCGCTTCACCGGCCACAAGTTCTTCGGCAGCCTCACCCCCGTGTGGACGTTCCTGGGCATCCACGGCATGGACACGAGCGACCCGACCGCGCCCCGGATCGTCCACGCCTTCATGCCGCGGAGCACCGAGGGCTACAGCATCAAGGACACGTGGGACGTGCTCGGCATGCGGGCCACCGCCAGCCACGACACGATCCTCGAGGGGGCGTTCGTCCCCGACCGCTACATCGCGCGCGTGGTGCCGGCGGGCTTCGGCGGCGCCGACCTGTTCATCCTGGCGATGTTCGCGTGGGCGCTCGGCGGCTTCGCCAACGTGTACTACGGCCTCGCCCAGCACGTCGTCGCGAAGACCGTCGAGAGCGTCAAGAAGAAGACGTCGATCGGGATCTCACGCGGCTCGATGGCGTATCACCCGGCGGTGCAGCACGCGGTGGCGCAGATGGTCCTGGAGCTGGAGGCGATCGGGCCACACCTCGACCGGCTCGCGGACGACTGGACGTCGGGCGTCGATCACGGCCCGGCGTGGGCGCTCAAGATCGTCGCCGCCAAGCATCGGGCCGTGGAGGGCGCCTGGAAGGTCGCCGACACCGCGCTGGATCTCGCCGGAGGTTTCGGGATCTTCGCCGCCTCCGGGATGGAGCGCCTGTTCCGCGACGCCCGGCTCGGCCGGATCCATCCGGCCAACCCGGCGCTGACCCACGAGATCGTCGGGAAGCTGACGCTCGGCATCAGCCCGGACGAGCAGCCGCGCTGGGGCTGAGCGCCGCCCGCCGCCGCGCGAGCGACGCAACCTTCCGGGCCGTCGCGCCGAGCAACGGGGCGCGATCTCCACCGTGCCGGCCGTCACGCAGACGGTGCGGCCGGCGCGGCGGAGCCGGATGCGCCGTTGACACCGAGGGGAGCCGGGCCTAGCCTGACCCACCGGACGGAACCCGAACGGGAAGGTGGTGCGACGATGACGGCAAGCGATCGCCTCGACGAGTCCACGCTCCAGGGGCTGCGGGCCCGCCTGCGCGGGCGGCTCCTGCGTCCAGGCGATCCGGGCTACGACGCGGCCCGGACGGTCGACAACGCGATGATCGACCGGCGGCCGGCCGCGATCGTCCGCTGCGCCGGCGTCGCCGACGTGCGGACCGCCGTGGACTTCGCGCGCGAGCGGAAGCTCGTCGTGTCCGTCCGCGGCGGCGGCCACAACGTGGCCGGCAACGCGGTCTGCGACGGCGGCCTGATGATCGACTGCTCGCCGATGAAGGGGGTGCGGGTCGATCCCGTCACCCGGACGGCGCGCGCCGAGCCCGGGGTGACGTGGGGCGACTTCGACCTCGAGACCCAGGCCTTCGGCCTCGCCACCACCGGCGGCGTCATCTCCACGACGGGCATCGCGGGGCTGACGCTCGGGGGCGGCGTCGGCTGGCTCAACGGACGCTTCGGGCTCGCCTGCGACAACCTCATCGCGGCCGACGTGGTCACCGCCGACGGCGGTCTCCTGCACGCCAGCGAGCAGGAGCACGAGGACCTGTTCTGGGGGCTGCGCGGGGGCGGGGGCAACTTCGGGATCGTGACGTCCTTCGCCTACCAGCTGCACGCGCTGGGCCCGATGGTGCTCTCCGGGCCCGTCTTCCATCCCGCCACGCGGGCTCGCGAGGTGCTCCGGTTCTTCCGCGAGTTCACGGCGACGGCTCCCGACGAGCTGACGACGTACGCCGGGCTCCTCACCGGCCCCGACGGTACCCCGCTGGTCGGCATCGTGCCCTGCTACGCCGGCCCGCCGGAGCGAGGCGAGAAGCTGGTGGAGCCGCTGCGCAAGTTCGGACCGCCCGTGGTCGACCAGATCGGGCCCATGCCCTACCTGGCCGTCCAGCACATGTTCGACCCGGCCTTCCCACCCGGGCGGTTCAACTACTGGAAGTCCAGCCTGGCCTCCCGGGTCAGCGACGAGCTCGTCGAGGCGGTCGTGGACCACATGGCCCGCGTGCCGTCGCCGCATTCCGCAGTCATGCTCGAGCACTACCACGGCGCGTACGCGCGCAAGCGTCCGGACGAGACCGCCTACCATCACCGCGCGACCACGTACGACGTCGTCATCATCGCCAACTGGACCGACCGGGCGGACACGGACCGCAACGTGGCGTGGGCCCGGAGCCTGTTCCAGGCCGTGCAGCCCCAGGTCTCGTCAGGGGTCTACGTGAACTTCCTCGACGCCGACGACGGCGCCGACCGGGTGCGCGCGGCCTATGGCGCGAACTACGATCGGCTCGTCGAGCTCAAGCGCCGGTACGACCCGACGAACTTCTTCCGCATGAACCAGAACATCCGGCCGGCCTGAGCGTGCCGGCGGCGCGACGCCCGCGGTCGGCGCCCGGCGCCGGCGCCGGACTGCTCACCTGTGTTCTGGCCGTCGCCTGGCTCGCCGCCGGGTGCACGACCGTCCGGGTGACGCCGACGCAGCGCTCGGGGGTGGAGCAGCGCCTCATCGTCCGCTCCATCGAGCGCGCCGTCGCCGACCTGGACGTGGGCCCGCTCGCCGACCTCCCCGTCGCGCTCGAGCTCTACGCGCTCACCGCCGACCAGGACTTCGCCCGCCAGTACACCCGGAGCCTGCTGGAGGCGCGGGGCGTCCGGGTCGTGTCCGGGGATCAGGCGAGCCGGCGGCTCCGCGTGTTCGCCTCGCCGCTGGCCGTGGATACCGCGGAGACGCTCGTCGGGGTGCCGTCGCTGCAGCTCCCGGTGCTCGCGGTTCCCATCCCGGAGATCGCGCTGTTCAAGTGGGAGCGTGCCCAGGGCACGGCCGACGTGCAGGTCTACGCCTACGACGTGTCCGGCCGGTTCCTCGCTCGCCTGCCCGACGGGCACGGTGGCGCCCGGTGGAACCGCTTCACGATCCTGATCTTCATCAGCTTCATCGTGACGGATGTCGACGATCCCGTGGAGGAGGCCCCGCCGCCCGAGTGACGCCGGGTTGACACCATCGCGGTCGGCCTCCTACGCTGCCACCGTGCCCGACGAGGAACTGGTGCGGAGCGCGCGCGACGCGGTGGAGCAGCTCCGGGCGGCGATGCAGCAGGTGGCCCGAGGCGACGTCTCCGCCATCAAGGCGCTCTACTCGCACACGGACGACGCGACCTCGTTCTTCGGGTGGGGCGGGTACGAGAAGGGCTGGGCCGAGGTCAGCCGGCGCTGGGACTGGGCGGCCCGACAGTTCAAGGGCGGCGGGCCGGTGACCTACGAGAACCTCACCACGATCGTCACGCCGGACCTCGTGCTGACCACCGACATCGAGACCCTCTCCGTCCGGCTCGACGGGATGCCGGCGGGGACGCGCTGGTCCAACCGGGTGACCCACGTCTTCCGCCGCGAGGCCGGCGGGTGGCGCCTGCTCCATCGCCACGCCAATCGCCTCGAGGACCGCTACCTCCCGAGCACGCGCCTCGGGGCGACGCCGGGCTGACCTGGCGCGGACGGCCGGACTACGGGCGGCGGCGGTTCGCGGTGGTCACGCCGTGGCCGATCAGGATCCAGCTGATCGTCGCACCGATGAGGATGCCCACGGTGACCTTGAGGACCAGGTAGGCGTAGGACACGATCACCGCGAAGACGTCCGCCGGCAGGCCCAGCGGCACCCGGTGCGCGGCGGCGAGGAAGGGAAACAGTGCGACGCCGAGCGCGGCCAGCGTGCCGACGAGATGCGGCAGGCGGAACGGCCGGCCGAGGCGAGTCAGGCTCTCGTTCGCGATGACCGCGGCCACCATGCCGAGAAACAGCCCGAGCCGACCCAGGCGGGCCTGGAGCGGCGCCTCGATGAACGGGGCGAAGATGTCGAGGCTCTCCGCCGCGCTCAGCGCCCACGCCGCCGCCGCCGGCAGCGCGTCGTAGAGCAGCAGGCTCCAGAGGACGCCGAGGGCCGCCCCGAGCTTCGCCAGCACGACGGAGTCCAGCTCCTCCGAGCGATCCTCGAACACATCGTCCCGGTCGGCGCGCATGGCCTTCTCCTGGCGTCCGCCCCGGATCAGGCGCGATGGAAGGGCGCGTCGCCCTGGATCGTCACCCGGAGCCCGCGGCGCCGCTGCGGATAGTAGTCCCACATCGCGTGGTGCTGGACGCACCGGTTGTCCCAGAACGCGACCGAGCGAGGCTGCCACCGGAAGCGGCACTGGAACTCCGGGGTCTCGACGTGCCGGAAGAGCATCTCGAGCACGGCCTCGCTCTCCGCGTCGGCCAGCTGCACGATGCGCCGGGTGAAGATGCGGTTGACGAAGAGCGCCTGCCGGCCGCTCACGGGATGCGTCCGGACCACCGGGTGCTCGGCGCGCGGATAGGTCTTGCCCTCCTCGCTGGCGCCCTCGTAGCGGCCGCGGTAGACGTACTCGCCGTCGTGCACGGCCGTCATGCCCTCCAGGAAGCGCCGCATCGGCGCCGACAGCGCCTCGTAGGCGGCGTACATGCTCGCGAAGAGGGTGTCACCCCCGACCGGGGGGACCTCCAGCATGTAGAGGACGCTGCCGAGCGGCGGCCGCGGATCGCAGGAGACGTCGGAGTGCCAGTCCTCTCCCGCCACGCGCTTCGACGTCTCGTCCGCGTAGATCTCCATGATCTCCGGGTGTCCGTCGAGGAGGCGGGGGTAGGCGGGATGGATGTGCAGCTCACCGAACCGGCGCGCGAACGCCTTGTGCTGCTCCGGCGTGAGCCGCTGGTCCCGGAAGAAGATCACGCCGTGCTCGACGAGGGCCTTGTGCACCTCCTCGAAGGCGGGGCCGCCGAGGGGCCGCGACAGATCCACGCCGCGGATCTCGGCGCCACAGTGGGGCGTCAGTCGGACGATCTCGATCGGCTGGTCGGACATGCCGGCCTCCCTTCGGGTGCCCGTGTGGTGCTCGCGGGCAGGCCGAGGGTACGGTGCCGGCGCGGACGGCGTCAACGGACGGCGGCGCCGTCGCTGGCCGTCCACTCACATCCGGCGCGTGCCGAGGCGACGCACGACGAGGCCCATCGCGGCCACGAGCACCGGGATGCCGAACACGGCCGAGGTGATCCCGAGCCCGATGGCGACGAGGACGCCGGCGCCCGTCGTGAGCAGGAGCCCCAGGTACCACCAGAGCGTCCGCTCCCGGTCGAGAGCGATGTCGCTGCGCGTCTTCGACGTGTCCATGGCCCTCGACAGAGCAGCCGTGATGCCACGCTCAAGTGGCCGATTTCACGGACGTCCTGAGCCGGAGACCGCGCATTCTGGCACGCGGGATGGACGCTGCACGTCACCCGTCCGGGCTCACCCCGGCGGCCGGGGCGGCGCGGCCCCTCAGAAGGCCAGGCGCACGCCGGCGAGGCCGTAGAGGTTCACCAGGACCGGCGTGAGCGTGCGGTCGCGGAACTCGAACTCGGGATAGACCACGCTGGCCTGACCCTCGACGAAGGCGCGCAGCGGCCCCACCAGCCGGGCCTCGATACCGAGACTGCCCGTCGCGCCGGGCGCCAGGCTGCGATCGTCCTCGTCCCTCACCGCGCCGTCGACCAGCTGCGCGCGATCGAGCGTGGTCACGGCGAGGGCGGGGCCGAGCGACCCGTAGAACGTCCAGCGGTCACCCAGCCGCCATCGGGCGAGAAGCTCCAGCGACAGGCCGAGGAACGCCAGGTCGCTGGGGAGGCCGCTGGGCTCTTCCCGCGCGTCGGACTGGAAGTACCACGTCCGGAAGGTCAGGCCCCAGGGCTCGGCGAGCCAGACCCCGATGCGGGCACCGGCCGTCCCCACGGTGTCCCGGAACTGCCAGTCCGGGACGTCGGACTCCACGAGCCTGAGGCCGCCTCCGTACAGATCGACGAATCCGCGCTCGCGCTCCTCCGCCATGGCGGGCGTGACCGTGAGCAGCGCGAGCATGAGCCCTACCCCGACGACGAGTCTCCGCATCCGTGGCCTCCCGTGCACCAGTCTCACGCGTGATGGTACTGCGCACGTCGATCGATCCCGGCACTTTGGCCGCCCTGCCCGTCGCTTGCCGCCACCCCGGCGCGGGTGTACCGTACAGATGTCTGGTGCGAACACCGGCTCATCCGTGGGCCCCTCGTCAGACAGGCGTCTCCGGTCCTTCCGCACCTCCGAGACGTTCACGATACGGCGGAAGACCCACACATTCAGGAGACATTCACATGGCCCAGAAGCTCTTCATCGGTGGACTGTCCTGGGGGACGACCAGCGAGGATCTGCGCGAGCACTTCCAGCAGGTCGGCACCGTCAGCTCGGCCACGGTCGTCACGGACGAGACGGGTCGCTCGCGCGGCTTCGGCTTCGTCGAGATGGGAACGTCCGAGGAGGCCGAGCAGGCCGTCTCCCGGCTCAACGGCCGGGACCTCGGCGGCCGCTCGCTCAAGGTCGAGATCGCCAAGCCGAAGGCCTCGACGGGCGGCTCGCGGGGCGGCGCCGGCGGGCGCGGCGGCTTCCGCTCCAGCCGCTGGTAGATGCACCCAAGGCGGCGAGGGGCGCCTCCGCCCCTCGCCGCCTTGACACCACGCCCGGGCGGATGGTCGACTGACCGTCCGGGAGGGCTCATGGCCGAGATCGTCGCCGCCGCCCTGACGTCGCACGCCCCGCTCATCACCGGCCGGCCGGACATCGCGAGACCCGAGCAGCGTGACCGGCTGTACGCCGGCTTCCGCGAGGTGGCGCGGCGGATCGCCGCGGCCCGCCCCGACCTGCTCGTGATGTTCGTCAACGACCACATCCAGAGCTTCCCCTACAGCAACATGCCGGCGTTCTGCGTGGGGCTCGCCGACGCGTACGACGCGCCGAGCGCCGGGGCGTCCCGGCTGATGCAGATCGCGCCGAGGAAGATCCGCGGCGCGCCGGACTGGAGCCTGGCCCTCCTCGAGTGTGGCCTGGCCGGCGGCGTCGACTTCGCCTACTCGTACGAGCTCGAGACCTGGGACGAGCTCGCGGTGCCGCTGCACTTCCTCCTGCCGGACGGTCGGCTGCCGATCGCGCCCGTGTACACCAACTGCGGCGCACCGCCGTTGCCGACGCCGGCGCGGTGTCGCGACGTGGGCGCGTTCGTGGGCGCCTTCGTGCGGTCCCGCCCCGGCACCGAGCGCGTGGCGCTCCTGGCGACCGGCGGCATCTCGCACTGGGTGGGCACGCCGGAGACCGGCCGGATCAATCCCGAGTGGGACCACCGCGTGCTCGATGACGTCGCGCGCGGCGACGTCGACCGTCTGGCCGGGCTGACGTGGGAGGAGATCGAGCGCGACGGCGGCAACGGCGGCCAGGAGATCCGCAACTGGATCGCGCTGCTGGGGGCCGTGCCGGGGTGGAAGGGGGAGGTGCTCGCCTACGAGCCCGTGGCCGAGTGGATCACCGGGTGCGCGACGGTATGGGTGCGCCCGTGATCCGGACCTCCTATAGGCTCAACAAGGTACTCACCGCCATCGCCCGCCAGCACCGCATGGCGGCAACCCTCACCGACGAGGACCTCGCCGGGCACGCGCTCAGCGACGAGGAGCGCGCGGCCCTGAAGACGGGAGACACCACCCGCCTGTATCAGCTCGGCGCGAACCCGTACCTGATCCGCCGCGTCTTCCGCTCCCGCTTCTCGCTCTGACCCCACTCCGAGAGGAGACCGCATGGAATTCGGCATCCTGTTCACGTCCCATCCCAACCACGCCTCCGAGCCCTACCCGCACCGGGACGTCCACGCCCGCGTCACCGCGGAGATCGAGGCCGCCGACCGGCTCGGCTACGACACGGCGTGGGTCGCCGAGCACCACTTCTCCAACCAGTACGGGATCATGCCCGACGTCTTCACGTACATGGGCTACCTCGCCGCGAGGACCTCGCGCATCCGTCTGGGGACCGCCGTGGTCACCCTGCCCCTGTACGAGCCGATCCGTGTCGTGGAGAACATGGCCTTCGTCGACATCCTCTCGGGAGGGCGCGTGGTGCTCGGTCTGGGCTCCGGCTACCGGCCGTACGAGTTCGAGGGGTTCGGGCGCGACTTCGACGCCCGCCGGGACGTGCAGGAGGAGGCGATCGACCTCATCCTCGAGCTCGTCCACCGGCGGCGGGTCACGCACGAGGGCAAGTACTTCCGGTCGACGATCGAGGGCGACTACGAGGTCTTCCCGGTGAGCGTGCAGCAGCCGCACCCGCCCCTGTTCATGGCCGCCGGCACGGAGCGCTCGATGGCCTACGCTGCGCGCCACGGGTTCGGCCTCATGCTCTCCACGCTGCCCTCGGCGGAGACGCTCGCCAGGCAGATCGGCTTCTACCGGGCCCACCTGAAGGACGCGCCGGCCCCGCTCGACGCCAACCCCGCGTTCGGCAAGGTGGACATCGCCCGCTGGGTCTACGTCGCGGACACCGACGCCGAGGCGCGGCGCGACACCGCGGACGGCATCGTCCGCCACATCTCCCACTTCATGAGCGGCGCGACCGCCGGCTACCTGGGCAACGTGTCCGAGAAGAGCCGGGTGGACACGCTGAACTACGACGACCTCCTGGCCACCACGCTGCTCCACGGCTCCCCGGAGACGGTGATCGCGAAGCTGCGCGCCCTGCGCGACAGGACCGGCCTCACCTCGCTCCTGCTCCACTACCCGCCGTACTACGGCCACGAGAAGACGATGCGGAGCCTCCGCCTCTTCGCCGAGCGCGTGATGCCCGAGGTGGGGGTCAGCCGATGATGCGGCCGCCCATGACGCGGATGGTGTCGCCGGTGATGTAGGCGGCGGCGTCGGAGGCCAGGAAGACGCACGCGTCGGCGATCTCCTCGGGGCGCCCGAGCCGGCCGAGGGGGATCTGGCGCAGCTGCTCGGGGGCGCCGGGGGGCGCCTTCCGGAACTCGGGATACCAGTCGGCGTAGCGCCGCTCCGTGTCGATGAAGCCCGGGATCACCATGTTGGCCCGGATGCCGGCCGGCCCGAGCTCGGCCGCCAGCGCCCGCACGAACCCCAGGAGTCCGGTCTTGGCCGCCGTCACGGCGGCGGTGTCGGCCCGCCCCGTCAGGCTCGACTGCCCGCCGATCGCGATGAGGCTGCCGCGCCCGCGCTCCTTCATCCCGGGCACGACCGCACGGACCAGGTAGAACGCCGAGTGCAGGTTCACGGCCATGACGCGGTGCCAGTCCTCGAGCGTGGTCTCGGTCACCGGCTTGTGCGGCCGGATGGCGGCGTTGCAGACGAGCACGTCGATCGGGCCCAGCGCGGCCCGGGCCTCCGCGACCATCGCCTCCACCGCGGCGGCGTCCGCCACGTCGCCGAGCACGGGCACGACGCGGGCGCCCGCCTTCCGGCACTCGGCGGCCACGGCGTCCAGCTCCTCGCGGTTGACGCGGGTGTTCAGGACGAGGTCGGCGCCCTCGGCCGCGAACGCCAGGGCGATGGCGCGTCCGATGTTGCGGCTGGCGCCGGTGATCAGCGCGGTCCGGCCTGTCAGTCTCATGCCTGTCGTCCTCCGGGGCTGCTACACTGCGCGGACGCCAGCGTAGCGCATCGTGCAATCGGAGGGAGGGACCGTGACCGGCTCCGCCGACGCCTTCTTCGTTCCCGCGGGCGAGGCCTTCGTCTCGACCGAGCACACCCGGGGCCCGTGGAGCGCCGGTCATCAGCACGCCGGGCCGCCCTCGGCGCTCCTCGCCCGCGCCATCGAGCGCGCCGTCGCCGACGAGCCGGCCTTCCAGGTCGCCCGGATGACGGTCGAGCTCATGGCGCCGGTTCCCATCGGCCTCCTGAGCGTGGTCACCGCCGTGCTGCGGGCCGGTCGCAAGGTTCGTCGCATGGAGGCCACGCTGAGCGCCGAGGGACGTCCGCTCGCCCGGGCCACGGGGCTCGCGATCCGCACGGAGCCGATGGCGCTCGATCCGGTCGCGCTCGACCCCCACGACCCGCCGGAGCCGCCCGAGCACGGGACGCCCTGGGGCTTCCCCGTGTTCAAGGCGGCGGTCGGGTACGGGACGGCCGTGGACACGCGCCGCGTCGGCGGCGGCTACGGCCAGAACCCGACCACGGTCTGGATCCGCCCGCGGGTGGCGCTCGTCGCCGGCGAGCCCCCGAGCCCCCTCCAGCGCGTGATGATCGCCGCCGACTCCGGCAACGGCGTGGCCGTCGTCCTCGATCCCGAGCGCTACACCTTCGTGAACGCGGACCTCAGCGTGTACCTGCACCGGCCGCCCGAGGGCGAGTGGGTGTGCCTGCAGGCCGTCACCGCC
>JAICGY010000089.1 GCA_025922915.1 Candidatus Methylomirabilota bacterium
AGAAGAACGCACCGCGCGCGTCGAATCAGCGCAGCTTGAGCTCGTAGTCCTCGCGGTGCCCGAGCCCCGGCGCCGGTTGCACGCTGACGCGCACGCCCAGCGCGGTCTGCAGCCGGTCGAGGTCCGGCCGCCCGTCGCCCTCGAAGTACGGCGCCATGTCGGGATGCACGCGCACGACGATCTCCCGGCCGTCGCCCGGCGCCAGCTCGGCCGCCGCGCGCGCCTGGATCGCCCGGTGGACCTCGCCGGCCAGCGTCTCGTGGGAGCGCACCACCCCGTTGCCACGGCAGGTCGGGCAGGTCTGGGTGAGCAGCGCGCGCAGGTCCTGGCGCACCCGCTTGCGCGTCATCTCGACGAGGCCGAGCTCCGAGATCTGCAGCACGTTGGTGCGCGCCTTGTCCTCGGCCAGCGCGCGCTTGAGAGCCCGGTAGACCTGCTCGCGGTGGTCGAGCACCTCCATGTCGATGAAGTCGATGATGATGATCCCCCCGAGGTCGCGCAGGCGGATCTGGCGCACGACCTCGTTGGCGGCCTCGAGGTTGATCTTCAGCACCGTCTGCTCGAAGTCCCGCTTGCCGACGTACTTGCCGGTGTTCACGTCGATGGAGACGAGCGCCTCCGTGTGGTCGATGACGATGTAGCCGCCGGACTTGAGCCACACCCGGCGCCGCAGCGCCTTCTCGATGTCCTTCTCGATGCCGTGGTGGTCGAAGATCGGCGCCCGCTCCTCGTAGAGGCGGAGCCGGTCGGCCAGCGCCGGCACCAGGGTCTGGACGTAGTCGCGGCACCGCTCGTACAGCTCGCGGCTGTCCACGACCAGCTCGTCGACCTCGGGCGAGAACAGATCGCGCACGACCCGGAAGATGAGGTCGCCCTCCTCGTGGAGGGCGGCCGGCGCCGCCGCCCGCTCGAAGCGCGTCTGCAGCTGGCTCCAGAGCCGGCCGAGGAACTCGACGTCGTGACGGAACTCCTCCTCGCCCTTGCCCTCCGCGTTGGTGCGGAGGATGAACCCGCCGGGGGGCAGCGGGAGGCTGCGCAGGGCGGCCCGGAGGCGGTCGCGCTCGCGCTCGTCCCGGATGCGCCGGGACACGCCCACGTGCCGGGCCTGCGGCATGTAGACGAGGTAGCGTCCGGGCAGCGAGATGAACGAGGTGATGCGGGCCCCCTTCGTGCCCAGCGACTCCTTCGAGACCTGGACCAGCACCTCCTGCCCCTTGCGCAGGAGGTCCTCGATGGGGGCGGTCGCCTCGCGGCGCGGCGCCTCCTCGACGTCGACGTCGTCGTCCTCGCCGACCTCGCTCGCGTCGGCCTCCAGCAGGGCGGCCCCGGCGTCGTCGAGGTTCGCGGTGTAGTCGCCGGCGTACAGGAAGGCGTCCTTGTGCAGGCCGATGTCGACGAAGGCCGCCTGCATGCCGGGCAGCACGTTGGTGACCGTGCCCTTGTAGACGTTGCCGACGATCGAGCGGTGCCGGTGCCGCTCCAGGTACAGCTCGGTGAGGAGGTTACCCTCCTGGACGGCGACGCGGGTTTCGAGCAGGCCGGCGTTGACGACGATCCGTTTGCTCACGGCAGCACCTCGCTGACGCGCCGGCGATCGAGCCCACGAGCCCGGCGTGTCTCATTGGAACTGCCGCATCCGGACCGAGAGGAGGAGACCCAGCGCCATCATGGAGACGAGCATCGAGGAGCCGCCGTAGCTCATGAACGGCAGCGGGATCCCGACGACCGGCGCGAGGCCGGTGACCATCGCCACGTTGACGAGGATCTGGGTCGCCACCATGACGGTGACGCCCAGCGCCACCAGCCGCCCCACAGGCTCCCGGGCGGTGGCGGCGATGTCGAAGCCGCGCATCACCAGGAGCGCGTAGCAGGCGAGCAGCAGGCTGCACCCGACGAATCCCCACGTCTCGGCGAACACGGCGAAGATGAAGTCCGTATGGCGCTCCGGCAGGAAGGCGAGCCGGCTCTGCGTCGCGCCGGCGATGCCCTTCCCGAGGAGCTGCCCCGATCCGATCGCGATCTTGGCCTGGATCACGTTGTACGCGCTCCCCAGGGGATCGCGCAGCGGATCCAGGAAGACGAGAATCCGTTCCCGCTGGTAGTCCTTGAGCGCGAACCAGGCGACCGGCGCCAGCGCGACCCCCCCGGCGGCGAGGCGGCCGAGGAGGCGCAGCGGCAGGCCCGCTCCCACGAGCAGCGCCACCACCACGGGCACGAGCAGCAGTGCGGTGCCGAGGTCGGGCTGCTTGACGATCAGCGCGGCCGGGATGCCGACCAGGATCCCGACGAGGACCAGCACGGTCGTGCCGACCGGCTGCCCCCAGCGCGACGTCAAGAGCCACACCACGGCCAGCACGAAGCAGATCTTGAAGACCTCGGAGGGCTGCACCGACAGCGGGCCGAGCAGGATCCAGCGGCGCGCGCCCGAGACGGTGCGACCCACGAAGAAGATGGCCACGAGCCCGGCCAGCCCCGCCACGTAGAGCAGCGGCGCCGCGCGGACGAGATGCCGGTAGTCGATGCTGGCCACGACGAGCAGGGCGACGAATCCGACCCCGAACCACATGAGCTGCCGCAGGGCCACCCCGCCCCCCGTCCGCCCCACCGAGAGCGTGGCGAGTGTGGTGGCGCTGAGCGCGACCAGGCTGCCCATGGCGCCGAGGAGCGGCCAGTCCACGTTCTGCAGCAGCCGCCGATCGATCCTGATCATCCGCCGAGCCCGACCGAGGCGATCTTCTCGAGGAAGATCGACTCCAGGACTTTCTTGGCGACGGGGGCGGCGACCTGTCCGCCCTTGCCGCCCCGCTCGACGAGGACGACGACCACGACCTCAGGATCGCGCACCGGGGCGAAGGCCGCAAACCAGGCGTGATCCTGCCCGCGATCCGACCGTGATTTCGCGATCATCTGGGCCGTCCCGGTCTTGCCCGCCACGTCCACGCCCGGGATGCGCGCGCCCCCGCCGGTGCCGCCCTCGTTGACGACCGACCAGAGCGAGTGGCGCAGGAAGGCCCAGACCATGGGCGACAGCTCGACGTGGCCGGTGACGGTGCCGGGGTCGTGCCAGACCACGCCGCGCCCGGGCCGCTCGATGCGCTGGACCAGCCGGGGCTTCCACAGCACTCCCCCGTTGGCCACGGCGCCCATGAACCGCGCGACCTGCATCGGCGTCACCAGCACGCGGCCCTGGCCGATGGACATGTTGACGGTCTCGCCGGCGTACCAGGTGGCGGCGCGACGATCGCGCCCGGGCCGCGGGTCCGGGATGAGGCCCAGCCGCTCGCCCGGCAGGTCGATCTGCGTCGCGGTGCCGAACCCGAAGGCCCGCGCGTACCGCGCGATGGCGGTGCCGCCGATCTTCAGTCCCTTCTCGTAGAAGAAGATGTTGCAGGACTGGCGGATGGCGCCCAGCAGGTCGACGTGCCCGTGCCCGCCCTGCTTCCAGTCCTTGAAGGTCCACTTCCCGAGGTGGAACTCGCCGGTGCAGTACGTGCGGTCCCCCGGCGTCAGCGTCCCCTCCTGGAGGCCGGCCGCCGCCACCACGATCTTGAACACCGAGCCGGGCGCGTACTGGCTCTGGATGGTCCGGTTGAGCAGCGGGTGCTCGGGATCCTGGACGATGCGCCGCCACGCCTCGGGGTCGATGGTGCCGGTGAACTGGTCGATCTGGAACGCGGGGGTGGAGACGAGGGCGAGGATGTCGCCGTTGCGCGGGTCCATCACCACCACCGCGCCCGCGTGGCCCTCCATGGCGCGCTCGGCCGCCTCCTGGACGCGGCGGTCGATCGTGGTCACCACCTCGGCGCCGGGCTGCGGATCGGTGGCCTGGATGAGCCGCATCTGGCGGCCCATGGCGTCGACCTCGATCCGCTCGCCGCCGTCCTGCCCGCGCAGGAACTCGTCCAGCAGCCGCTCGAGCCCGCTCTGCCCGACCATGTCGCCCCGCCGGTAGCGGCCGTGCTTGAGCTGCTCCTCGTTCGCCTCCCGGACGTAGCCGAGCAGGTGCGCCGCGAAGCGGCTCGTCGGGTAGGCGCGCTGCGGCTCGACCTCGACGATGATCCCGGGCAGCTCCAGCCGCCACTCCTCGATCTTCGCGACCTCGTCCATCGTCAGCCCGCGCCGCACGCGCACGGGCAGGATCGAGTCGGGGCCGGCGCGGTCGGCCGCCTCCTGCAGCTCGGGGTACGGGATGCGGAGCAGCGACGCCACCCGCCCCAGCGCGGCCGTGCGGCGCTCCGGGTCGCGGTCGAGCTCCCGCGGGATCATCGACAGGGTGAACGCCGGCCGGTTGTCGACGAGCGGCAGCCCGTTGCGGTCGAAGAGGATGCCGCGCGGGGCGGCGATGGGACGGACGCGCGTGCGGTTCTTGTCCGACGCCTCCTGGAACCGCCCGCCCTCCAGAACTTGCAGGTACCAGAGCTGGCAGACGATGATCAGCAGCGCCGCGATGAAGACGCCGGAGAGCGTCCCGATGCGCCGCTTCGCGCCGTCGCCGCGGCCGCCGGACGGGGAGCGGCGCAGGGTCACGTCTTGCGCTCCCGGGCCGTCTCCACCCACGCGAGCGCGAGCACGAGCGCCGCGCCCAGGAAGCCGTTGTAGAGCGCCTGCGGCAGGACGACGTACGTCATGAGGTCGGCGAACGACGCCGGGAACCGGACCAGCTTGAGCAGCCCGAAGCGGGCGACGCCCTCGAGGATCGTCAGCAGCACGAGGCCGGGGACCTGCACGAGCGGCTGCGTCACCGACAGCCGGACGCCGGCGAGGCCGATCCCGAATCCCACGAGGGCCTTCGTGAGCGCCTGCACGCCGAGCAGCCCCCCGCCCGCCGCGTCCTGGAGAAGGCCGGCGACGAACCCGGCCGCGCAGCCGAACTCCGGCCCCCGCCGCAGGGCGAGGAGCACGACCACGATGAGGGGGATGTCGGGCGCCACGTTCGCGATGCGGAGGGCGGGGCCGAGCGTCGCGTGCGCGATCCCGCCGCCGAACACCGCCATGGCGAGGAAGGTCCGCATCAGCCCCCCCGCGCGAAGGCGGCGGCGAGATCGCGGTCGCTCTCCCCGACGACGAGGAGCAGCGCGTCGAGGCGCGAGAAGTCCACCGCGGGCTCGAGGAGCGCGTAGTGGAACAGCGCGGAGCCCCGATCGTCGATGGCCCGGACGTGGCCGATCGGGATGCCGCGCGGGACGACGCCGCCGGCGCCCGAGGTCACCACGAGGTCGCCGACCTGGATGCCGCTGCCGTCGCGCGCCATGTACTTGAGCCGGAGGGTGCCCCGCGGATCGCCCTCCACGATGCCCGGGGTCCGGCTGCTGACGACGTGCGCGCCCACCGCGGAGGCAGGGTCGGTGAGGACCTGCACGACCGAGGCGCCCGGCCGCACGTCGACGACGCGGCCGACGAGGCCGTCCGGCGTGATCGCCGCCGTGAGGCGGGTGACGTTGTCGCCGCGGCCGCGGTTCACGGTGAGCGAGCGAACCCAGCCGCCCCACTCCCGGGCGATCACCTCGCCGGACACGGTGGCCAGCGGCAGCGCCTCCTTGAGCGCGAGCAGCCGCCGCAGGCGTCGGTTCTCCTCGGCCATCTCGGTCACGCGGAGGGCGTCGATCCGCAGCTGCCGGGCCTCCTCGCGCAGCCGGATGTTCTCGGTGCGCACGCTCTTCCAGTCCTCGTACGTGCTCCAGACCCCGACCGCGGTCCGGTTGATCCGGGCGAGCGCCGCCTGGATGGGCGTGGTGGCGAAGGCGAGCACGTCGTCGGCACCGGCCCCGTAGCCCCGGAACTGCAGCGTCAGGAGCAGCAGGCAGACGAGGCTGATCGTCGCCAGGAGCAGGACCGCACGCACCCTCACGGCTCCCTCCTCGCTTGCGACCGGCTCAGGCGGGCGTCGCGACTTTCCTGAGCAGGTCGAGCTCGTCCAGGACCTTGCCGGTGCCGAGCGCCACGCACGACAGCGGGTCCTCCGCCACCGTCACGGGCAGGTTCGTCTCCTGGCGCAGCAGGTGGTCCAGGCCCCGCAGGAGCGCGCCGCCGCCGGTCAGGACGATGCCCTTGTCGACGATGTCGGCGGCGAGCTCGGGCGGTGTGCGCTCGAGGCAGGTGCGGACGGTCTCGACGATCGTCATGACCGGCTCGCGGAGCGCCTCGCGGATCTCCTCGTCGGTGATCACGATCGTC
The DNA here is from genome assembly GCA_025922915.1 of Candidatus Methylomirabilota bacterium. Taxonomy (GTDB): domain Bacteria; phylum Methylomirabilota; class Methylomirabilia; order Rokubacteriales; family CSP1-6; genus JAICGY01. The sequence goes on from JAICGY010000089.1 coordinate 6,175, forward strand.
TTCGGGATGCCGTCGATGAGGTCGCGGCCCTTGACCTCCATGGTGCGGCGCTCGCCGCCCATGGGATACGCGGAGCCGAGCGCGACCTTGATCTCCTCGGCGCGCCGCTCGCCGACCAGCAGGTTGTAGTGCTTCTTGATGTACTGGACGATCGCCTCGTCCATCTCGTCGCCCGCGATGCGGACGGACTTGGCGTACACGATGCCGGAGAGCGAGATGACGGCGACCTCGGTGGTGCCGCCGCCGATGTCCACGATCATGTTGCCGCCCGGCTCCTGGATGGGGAGCCCGGCCCCGATGGCGGCCGCCATCGGCTCCTCGATCAGGTGGACCTCGCGCGCCCCCGCCTGCATCGCGGAGTCCCGGACGGCGCGCTTCTCGACCTGCGTGATCCCCGACGGGACGCCGACCACGATGCGCGGGCGCACCAGCGTGCGGCGCCGGTGCACCTTGGAGATGAAGTAGTGCAGCATCTTCTCGGTGACGTCGAAGTCGGCGATCACGCCGTCCTTGAGCGGGCGGATGGCGACGATGTTGCCCGGGGTGCGCCCGAGCATGGCCTTGGCCTCGTGGCCCACCGCCAGCACCGAGTGGTCGGCCTGGTGGATGGCCACGATCGAGGGCTCGTTGAGGACGATGCCCTCGCCGCGGACGTAGACCAGCGTGTTGGCGGTACCCAGGTCGACGGCGAGGTCGTTGGAGAACATGCCGGCCAGCAGGTTGTAGAACATCGGCGCTCCGTCCTGGTCAGGGTGTCAACGCTCGTGCACCGTGAACGCGTGGGAACACTAGCACAGTCCATGCCACGCCGGAACAAAAACGCCGATATTCCGGGCGTTTACGCCGAGGGTACCCCCGCGGAACCGGGACCCCGGGGCCATCAGAAAAAGGAAAACCATTTCAGGATCTTGGCGGCCGGGCCGGGAATCCGGGTCGCGGGCCGTGCGGCGGGCGGGGCGCCCGGAGTCCGAGCCGCTCCCGGGAGATCCTCCCCGGGCCACGTCCATCCTGGCACCAGGAGTGACGCCGGTGGTCAGGAGCGAGCCCCGAGCCCCGGCAGGATCTGCTCCCGGTACAGCCGGGCGGCGTCCCGGACGACGTGCTCGGCGTCGACCCGGCCCCGGAGGTGCTCGACGTTGACAATCTTCTGCTCGAGGACCTTGTAGTCCAGGAAGAACCGCTCCAGCTCCAGCAGCCGGTGGGGGGGCAGCTCGGAGATGTCCCGGTAGTGGGCGTACTCGGGGTCGTCGACGTGCACGGCGATGATCTTGTCGTCCTGGCCCTTCTCGTCGGTCATCGTGATCACGCCGATCGCCTTCGCGCGCAGGATGCAGAGCGGCACCACGGGCTCCTGACCCAGGACGAGCACGTCGAGCGGGTCGTCGTCGTCGCAGAAGGTGCGGGGCAGGAAGCCGTAGTTCGCGGGGTAGTGCACGGCGCTGTGGAGCACCCGGTCGAGCCACAGCATGCCCGTGCGCTTGTCGAGCTCGTACTTGACCTTCGCGCCCTTCGGGATCTCGATCACGGCACGGAAGTGGCGCTCGATGTGATCACCGAGCTCGACGTCGTGCCACGGGTGCATCGGGGGGAGTATACGCCGGTCGCGCCCGGCCGGGATGGCGGAATGCCACCGGCCCGGTATAGCATCGGCGCCGCCATGGCGCCCGACGAGCTCGAGACCTGGCTCGAGAAGGACGTCGGCGACGGCCTTCCCGTCGTGCCGCCCACGCGGGAGCGGGTCGCGCGGATGCTGGTGGCGGGCGCCCCGTCCCCGGAGACGCTGATCGGCGAGATGCCCCCGAACTACGGCCGGCTCACCGTCGAGAAGGTGGCGATCAACGCCGTGATGGCCGGCTGCCGCCCGGAGTACCTGCCCGTCGTGCTGGCCGCGGCCGCGGCCGCGTGCGATCCGGCGTTCAACCTGCACGGCGTCGCGACGTCCACCCACTTCTCGGCGCCGATAATCGTGTTGCACGGCCCCGTCCGCGCGCGCCTCGGTATCAACTGCTCGTTCGGCTTCTTCGGCCCGGGCTACCGGGCCAACGCCACCATCGGCCGCGCACTGCGGCTGCTCATGATCAACGTCGGCGGCGCCCGCCCGGGCCTGCTCTCGATGTCGACCTTCGGTCACCCCGGGCGCTACACGTACTGCATCGGCGAGCACGAGGAGGCGAGCCCGTGGCCGCCGTACCACGCGAGCCGCGGGCTGCCGGCGGGTTCGAGCGCGGTCACGCTCTTCGCGGGCGAGGCGCCGCACGGGATCTCCGACCACGCCAGCCGCACGGCCCTCGCGCTCGCCGGCTCGCTCGGCTGGTCGATGGCCGGCCTCTGGAACAGCAAGCACTTCCCGCTGTACTCGCCCACGCTGCTGGTGGTGGGGCCGGAGCACGCCCGCACCTTCGCCGACGACGGCTGGTCGCGGGACGATCTCGCCCGCCACCTCCACGCCACCATCCGCGTCCCCTATCGCACCCTGCTGCCGGACGCGGCGCACGGCGAGGGCACCAATCTCCGGTTCGCCCGCACCCCGCCCGCCCCCGACGCCCTGATCTCCAAGTTCCCCTCGCCCGAGGAGATCCACGTCCTGGTGGCGGGGGGCACCGCGGGCCGGTTCTCGATGGCCATCCCGGGCTGGCTGGGCAGCAAGAACGGGTCCCGGCCGGTCACGCGGCTCGTAGAATTGGGTTGACTTCGCCACACCGGGGGTGTAATTGTTGCTCCGAGTTTCGTGGTCATCACGGAGTCGGTAACGAACGAGATCGGAACGAACGCCGCGTGGGCCGGGACGCCACGCGGCGTTTTTTCTTGTCGGCTGTAGCGGCTTGCCTGCCAATCCAGGCAGGTAACCCCGCCATCACGGCGGGAGCACACGGGGCTGAAGACCCCCGAAGAGAGAGGTCGCAGGATGGCAACTGGACAGGTGAAGTGGTTCAACGACGCGAAGGGTTACGGATTCATCACGCAGGAGGGCGGGGAAGACGTCTTCGTCCACTACAGCGCCATCCAGGCCCAGGGCTTCAAGTCCCTGTCCGAAGGCGACAAGGTGGAGTTCGAGGTCACCCGCGGCCCGAAGGGTCTTCAGGCGGCAAACGTGAGGAAGGCCAGCTAGGCGTACCCCGTGGGTTTCCGCCCGGGCCCGGCGACGGGCCCGGGCCTCTCGCTCCGCGAAAAAAATAAAAAGCCCCGACGATGGCTGCGGCGCGTCTTGCCTTCGCGCTACGCGTCGCGCCGCCCCGCTGGTGAGGCGGGATCGTCGGGGCCGGTGGTGCCTGGATCTCCCAGGCTGGCCACCCGGAGCTAGCGTGGACCCTGCCTAGGAGGCAACCACCTCACAGATCACCGTAGGGCTACACATCGGCTGGATCACCTCCTATCTCGGCAAGGGCGCCACGCGGCCCCAGGTTCCGCTGACCCCCGATCGGATGCCGACGCCCGACCCGGGGCTCGGCCACGTCAGCCGCCGGCGGGATTGCCGGGCGGGGACGCCGTGGAGCGCTGTTGTCGCTCCGGCCGACTTGCGCTCATCGTACCCCAACCTTGGAGGGCGTCCAAGAAAAGGCGCCCCCCGGCGGTCACTTCACGACGATGCGCTCGCGGTTGCGCTCGAGCAGCCCGTGCCCCACGCCCTTGACGCGCTTGAGGTCCTCGGCGTTCTTGAAGGGGCCGTTGGCGGCGCGGTACTGCACGATGCTCTCCGCGAGCTTCTTGCCCACGCCTTTGAGCCGCATCAGGTCCTTCACGTCGGCGGTGTTGATGTTGACGGCCCCGGCGCTTCCGACCATGGTGGTGCCGGTGGCGGTGGCGGCCCGCGGGGGCGCGCCGGCAGCGGCCGCCGGCAGGGCGAGGAGCAGGACGAGCAGGAGGGAAACGGCGCGCAGCGAGTGGATCATCGAACGGTCCTCCCTGGCGAAGGTGCACGGCACGCTCGGCCATCCGAGCGTGGCCATTCGAGGCGACACCGTGCGGGCCGTCAATGTCCGAACTTGGGCTCACTCCCGGGAGATACGGCTCACTCCTCGGCGCGCGCGCCCAGCGAGCGGAGGTAGTCCTCCCACTCCACGGGCAGCAGCCCGCGCTTGCGCGTGTTGCAGTCCTTGCACGCGGGCACCACGTTGCCCCGGATGGAGCTGCCGCCGCGCCCGAGCGGCACGATGTGGTCCATGGTGAGCGCGCGCGCCCCGACGGCGCGGCGGCAGTAGTAGCAGATCCCGCTCGCGATCCGGCGCTTCCACCAGCCGCTCTGCCGGAGCGCGCGCGCCCGCTCCCGCTCGCGCCGGAGCGTCGCGGGATCGACGGGCGCGTAGTAGAACTCAGTCATGCGCGGCGAGCGCCGACGCCAGCGCTTCCCACTCGTGCATCAGCCACGCCATCTGCTCCTCGGCGCGCTTCCGCTCGTGCGCGATGTCGCGCGCGCGGCCGCCGTCGGCGTACAGCGCGGGATCGCCGAGGGCGGCCGTGATCTCGGCGAGGCGGGTCTCGAGGTCGTGGATCTGTCGCTCGATCTCCTCCACGCGCCGCTGGAGGGCGCGGACCTCGGGGCTCACGCGCCGGCGCGGCGCGCGCTCCGCCCGGGCCTGGCGCGCCGCCGCCTTCGCCGGCGCGGGGGCGGCGGGGACCGGCGGCCCCGGACGCGCCAGCGCCTCCACGTAGTCGTCGTAGCTGCCGGGAAACCGGGTGAGCGTCCCGTCCGCGACCTGGACGACGGCGGTCGCGATGCGGTTGATGAAGTACCGGTCGTGCGAGATGAAGACGATGGTGCCGGGGAACTCCGCGAGCGCGGCCTCCAGCACCTCCCGCGACGCCAGGTCTAGGTGGTTGGTCGGCTCGTCCAGGCAGAGGAGCGCGGCCGGGCGCACCAGCATCTTGGCGAGCGCGACGCGCGCCTTCTCGCCGCCGGACAGGACGCCGACGCGCTTGTCCACCGCGTCGCCGGAGAACAGGAACGCGCCGAGGATCGTGCGCAGCCGGGTGCGGTCCAGGTCGGCCCCGACGGTCTCCAGCTCCTCGAGCACCGTGCGCGCGGGGTCGAGGGCGTCGAGCTGGTGCTGGGCGTAGTAGTGCACCGCCACGTGGGGCCCGAGCACCCGCTCGCCGGCGTCGCAGGGCAGCACGCCCCCGAGGATCTTCAGCAGCGTCGACTTGCCGGCGCCGTTGACGCCGACCAGCGCCAGCCGCTCGCCGCGCTCGACGGCGAGATCCACGCCCGCGTACACCACGGTGGCGCCGTACGTCTTGTGGATGCCGGTGAGCGTGGCCACGTGGCGCCCGGTGCGCGGCGGCTCGGGGAAGCGGAAGCGCACCTCGCGCGCGGCCCCCGGCAGCTCGATGCGCTCCATGCGGTCGAGCATCTTGATCCGGCTCTGCACCTGCCGCGCCTTGGACGCCTTGTACCGGAAGCGCTCCACGAACCGCTCGATCTCGGCGACGCGACGCGCCTGGTTGCGCGCCTGTGCCTCGCGCAGCGCGCGCCGCGCCTCGCGCTCGACGAGGAAGTCGTCGTAGCCGCCCGGATAGACGGCCAGGCCGGCCGGGCCCAGGTCCGCGATGGCGGTGACCATGCGGTTGAGGAAGTAGCGGTCGTGGGAGACGACCACGACCGCCCCCTCGTAGCCGGCCAGGAAGTCCTCGAGCCAGGCCAGGGAGGCCAGGTCCAGGTGGTTGGTCGGCTCGTCCAGCAGCAGCAGCGACGGGGCGAGCAGCAGCAGGCGCGCCAGCGCCGCCCGCATCCGCCAGCCCCCGGAGAACTCGGCCAGCGGCCGGGCGAGCTCGTCGGGTCGGAAGCCGAGGCCCGTCAGGATGGCCCGCGCCCGGGTCTCGAGCTCGTACCCGCCGGCCGCCTCGAACCGGTGCTGCAGCTCGCCGTAGCGCTCGGTCAGCCCCTCCGTCGGCGTCGCGGCGAGCGCGGTCGCGACGTCCTCCATCTCGCGCTCGAGCGCCCAGACCTCGGCGTGGCCGCCCAGCGCCTCGGCCAGGACCGATCCCGCGCCGGCGCCCCCGACCTCCTGCGGCAGGTAGCCGACGGTGACGGCGCGCGGGCGCGTCACCTGCCCCGCGTCGGCCGTCTCGAGCCCGGCCAGGATCCGGCAGAGCGTGGTCTTGCCCGCGCCGTTGGGCCCCACGAGGCCGACGCGGTCGCGCGCGTCGATGCGCCAGGAGACGTCGCGGAAGAGCGGCTGCCCGCCGTAGCCCTTGGCCACGCCCTCGAGGGCGATCATGCCCCCGTCGTCACCCCATGCTCTGGAC
>JAICGY010000090.1 GCA_025922915.1 Candidatus Methylomirabilota bacterium
CTTGCGTAGACGTGCGACGAAGAACCCCTCCAGTAGTCCGTCGGGGAGGACCCGTCGGGTTGATTGAAGGCGCTCATCGAACGACCGGCCCCGCCAGCTCGAGAGGCCGGCTGTCTCCGCTGCGGCTGCGGGTCCGTCCACCGGCAGGCCGACATCGACGATCTCCAGGGCCGGCCCGAACGTGCGGAGGGCACGATCCACGACGGCCTCGTTCTCCTCGGGCGCGAAGGTGCACGTGGAGTAGACGAGCATCCCGCCCGGCCGCAGGGCCTGGACGGCGCCGAAGAGCAGGCGCTCCTGAACCGCGCGCATCTCCTTGATCTTCCGCTCGCTCCAGTACCGGGTGGTCTCCGGGTCATCCGCACGAAAGCGCCCCTCCGTGGAGCATGGCGCATCCAGCAGCACACGGTCAAAGGCCTCCGGCTCGCGGTGCCAGTAGCCCGTGCCGGAGCCGAGCACGGTGCGAGCGTTTCTCACACCCTGCTCGCGGAGGTTGGCCAGCATGCGGTAGTAGCGGGGCCGGGCCTTTTCGACGGCGACGAGCTCGCCACTACCCTGCATGAGTGCCGCCAGCTGACCCGCCTTGGAGCCCGGCGCGGCGCACAGGTCGAGCACGCGCTCCCCCGGCCGCGGGTCGAGCGCTAGGGCCGGCAGTTGGCTGGCGACGTTCTGTAGGTATATCGCGCCTGCCGCGTAGGGCGCCGAGGCCATGAGCGCGGCCCGAGCGTCGGCCGGCGCGGCATAGGCACCCGGCACGCCGGCCACGCGCTGGAATGGAACCCCCTCCACCTGGAGGCGCGATTCCACGCTCTCCGGATCCATCTCCAGCTCCGTCAGCCGGAGCCCGTTGAGCCTGAAGCCGACACCCTGCGGCGCCGCGAACGTCGCCAGGACCGCCTCGTAGCGGGCGGCCGGCACGATCTCGCGCAGGCGCTCGAGGAAGAGGGGAGGGAGGACGGGAGTGGGGTAGTTGGTGGAGGAGGGCAGTGGTGGAGTCAGGTCGGCCGTGCCGTGAGATAGTGGTGCGCGGAGAATCAAAAGTTGCTGGGCCCCTTCACTACTCCACGACGCCTCTACTCCACCACTCCGCCAAACCACCAACTCCCCCGACTCCCTTAAACTCCCCCCGCCCCGGCCACTCACCCGATGCCCCCCGGCGCCGACGACCTGATCCGCTGCTCGTTCTGTGGGCGGTCCGCCCACGAGGTGGCCTCGATGGTCGCCGGCCCGGATCAGTCGCATGTCTACATCTGCGACGGCTGCATCACGCACGCCTCGGGCATCGTCCAGGGCGACCTCCTGCCGTACGCACCGCCCGAGCGCCTGCGCCGGCCGGCCGGCCCGCGGCACCGCCGGCTGACGCCGCGTGAGATCAAGACGGCCCTCGACGAGTACGTCGTGGGGCAGGACCGCGCAAAGCGCGCCCTGGCCGTCGCGGTTTACAACCATTACAAGCGGATCGAGGCGGAGGACTACCTCCACGAATACGACGACGTCGAGGTCGAGAAATCGAACATCCTTCTAGTCGGGCCCACGGGCACCGGCAAGACGCTCCTCGCCCGGACGCTGGCCCGAGTGCTTGACGTCCCGTTCTCGATATCCGACGCCACCGCGCTCACGGAGGCCGGCTACGTCGGCGAGGACGTCGAGTCGATCCTCAGCCACTTGCTCCAGGCGGCCGACTACAACGTAGAGCGCGCCGAGCGGGGCATCGTCTACATCGACGAGATCGACAAGATCGCCCGCAAGTCCGAGAACCCGTCCATCACCCGGGACGTCTCGGGGGAGGGTGTCCAGCAGGCGCTCCTCAAGATCCTGGAGGGCACCGTCGCCAACGTGCCGCCCCAGGGCGGCCGCAAGCACCCGCACCAGGAGTTCATCCAGGTCGACACCTCGAGCGTCCTCTTCATCTGCGGGGGCGCCTTCGTCGGGCTGGACAAGATCATCGAGTCGCGCGTCGGGCGGTCGGGCATGGGGTTCGGCGCCGAGATCAAGAGCAAGGAGGACCGCCGCATCGGCGACCTGCTCGCCATGATCCAGCCCGAGGACCTGCTCAAGTACGGCCTCATCCCGGAGTTCGTGGGCCGGCTGCCCGTCATCGCCACCCTCCACGACCTGGACGAATCGGCCCTCGTCCGCATCCTGAAGGAGCCGAAGAACGCGATCATCAAGCAGTACCAGCGTTACTTCGACCTCGAGAAGGTGCGGCTGAAGTTCACGGACGACGCGGTCGCCGCCATCGCGCGCGAGGCGCTCAAGCGCGGCACCGGCGCGCGGGGCCTGCGGGCGATCCTGGAGGAGGTCATGCTCGAGATCATGTACGAGCTGCCCTCGATCCAGGGGCTCAAGGAGTGCGTCATCACCCGCGAGGTCATCGTCAACCACGAGGGGCCGATCATGGTGTCGGAGCCGAAGGAGCAGACTGCCTGACCCGGAGGGGGGCTTCGCCCCCCTTCCGGCGGTCGGCGCGGGCCTGGCGGCCCGCGCTCTCCCTGCCTCCCCCCAGGAATCGATGGCGCCGGCGAAGCCGGCGCTCGAACGGCGCGAGGCCCCACGGCCGGGTTCCGACTGCACGAGCGCTCACCGCGCGAACTTCCAGGGGCGAGCTCGAGCGGCGTACATTCGGAGTGGCGCGGGCCCGCACGACGCGTAAACGGGATGGGCGGGGATGGCGGGGACGCTGTACGTGGTGGGGACGCCGATCGGGAACCTGGAGGATGTGACGTTGCGGGCGTTGCGGGTGCTGCGGGAAGTGGATGTCGTGGCGTGCGAGGACACGCGGCGGACGCGGGGGTTGCTGGCGCACTTCGAGGTGCACACGCCGGTGACGAGCTACCACGAGCACAACAAGGCGATGAAGGGGCCGGCCCTCGTGCGGCAGCTCGTGGAGGGGCGGTCCGTGGCGCTCGTGACCGACGCCGGCACGCCCGGGGTCTCGGACCCGGGGTTCCTGCTCGTGCGCGAGGCGCGGGCGGCCGGGGTGCCGGTCGTCCCGGTCCCGGGCCCCTCCGCGGTGGCCACGCTGCTCTCCGTGGCCGGGCTGCCCGCCGATCGGTTCGTGTTCGACGGGTTCCTGCCGGTCAAGCCGGGCCGCCGGCTCAACCGCCTGCGCGCCCTCGCCGCCCAGGAGACCCCGATCGTCCTCTACGAGTCGCCGCACCGCATCCTGGCGACGCTCGAGGCCATCGCCGAGGTGTTCGGGGACCGGCCGATCGTCGTGGGTCGCGAGCTCACCAAGCAGTTCGAGGAGATCGCCGTCGCCCCCGCCGCCGCCCTGCGCGCGCGGTTCGAGGCCACCGGCGTGCGCGGCGAGTTCACCCTCGTCCTTCCGCCGTCCTGACCGGGCGTCCGCCGGCCGGGCTTCCCCCGCCCCCGGGGGTATACTTCGAGGCTGTATGACCGTTCCCAGGGCGCTCACGATCGCCGGGTCCGACTCCGGCGGCGGCGCCGGCATCCAGGCCGACCTCAAGACGTTCACGGCGTTCGACGTGTTCGGCATGTCGGTCATCACGGCCGTGACGGCCCAGAACTCCCTCGGCGTGACGGGCGTCCACGACCTGCCGCCGGCCTTCGTGGCCCGCCAGATCGACGCCGTGCTCGAGGACTTCGGCGCCGACGCGATCAAGCTCGGCATGCTATCGAGCGCGCCCATCGTGGAGGCCGTCGCCGAGCGGTTGCAGGCGCACGGGGCGGAGCGGATCGTCCTGGACCCGGTGATGATCGCCAAGTCCGGCGACGCGCTGCTGCGGCCCGACGCTCGCGACGCGCTCGTGGCGCGCCTCCTCCCGCTCGCCGACGTCGTCACGCCCAACCTCCACGAGGCGGCGGCGCTCGCCGGCATGCCGGTGGAGACGGAGCCGGAGATGGAGGAGGCCGCCCGCCGCATCCACGCGCGGGGGCCGCGCCACGTCCTGGTCAAGGGCGGGCACCTGAAGGCCAGCGCGACGGACATCCTCTGGGACGGCCGGACCTTCACCCGCTTCGCCGGCCCGCGCCTGGAGTCGCGCAACACCCACGGCACCGGGTGCACGTTCTCGTCGGCCATCGCCGCCGGGCTGGCCCGGGGGCGCGCGCTCGAGCCGGCCATCCGCGCCGCCAAGGCGTACGTGACGGCGGCCATCCGCGAGGGCTTCCAGGTCGGCCACGGCGTCGGCGCCCTCCGCCACTTCGTCCGGGACTGGGAGCGGGCGTGAGCCGGCTGCTCGACGACAAGATGCCGTTCATGGAGCACCTGGGCGAGCTGCGCACGCGCATCGTGCGCAGCCTGATCGCGGTGCTGATCGCGCTCGTCATCGCGTTCCCCGCCAGCCCCTACGTCCTGGACTTCCTGTCCCGCCCGATCGTGGCGACCGGCCACCAGCTGGTGTTCGTCGCGGTCACCGAAGCGTTCTGGACCCAGATGAAGGTCGCGCTCTTCTGCGCCCTCTTCCTGGCGGCGCCGGCCGTCCTCTGGCAGGTCTGGCGGTTCGTGGAGCCGGGGCTGCACCGGCACGAGCGGCGCTACGCCATCCCGTTCGTCGTCGTCGGCTCGGTGATGTTCATCGCCGGGGGCGCGTTCTCGCTCCTCGTCGTCACCCCGAACGCGGTCGCCTTCCTGCTGTCGTACGCCCGGCCGGGGCTGCAGCCCATGATCTCGATCGGGGCCTACATCGATTTCCTGCTGAAGTTCACCCTGGCGTTCGGCGCCGTGTTCGAGGTGCCGCTGGGCATGACGCTGGCCGCGCGCATGGGGCTCGTGACGCCCAAGGCCCTCGCCCGGAACCGCAAGTACGCGGTGCTGGGCGCCTTCATCGCGGCCGCGATCCTCACCCCGACGCCCGACGTCGTGAACCAGTCCCTGATGGCCGGCCCCATCATCGTGCTCTACGAGATCGGCATCGTCTGCGCGAAGGTCTTCGGCCGCCGGGCGGCGCGGGCGACGGTGGGCGCGGCGTGAGAGAGCCGGAGGCCTGATGGAGTTCACGTCCCTCGATCTGCCGGCCCCGGTCCTGGAGGGCATCCGGGCAGCGGGCTTCGTCACGGCCACGCCCATCCAGGAGGCCACGCTGCCGCTGGCGCTCAAGGGCAAGGACCTGGCCGGCCAGTCGCAGACGGGGACGGGCAAGACGGCCGCCTTCCTCATCGCGCTGTTCACGCGCCTCCTCCGGACCCCGGCGCCGCCGCCGACGACGCCCACGGCGCCGCGCGCGCTCATCATCGCGCCCACCCGCGAGCTGACGGTGCAGATCGAGTCGGACGCGCTGCAGCTCGGGCGGTTCACCGACTTCCGGGTGCTGGCCGTCTACGGCGGGATCGACTACGGGCGGCAGCGCGACGCGCTGGCGGCCGGCTGCGACGTGCTCGTCGGCACGCCGGGCCGGCTCATCGACTACATGAAGCAGCACGTGTGGACACCGCGCCGGGCCGAGGTGCTCGTGGTCGACGAGGCCGACCGCATGTTCGACATGGGGTTCATCGCCGACCTGCGGTTCCTCCTGCGGCGCCTGCCGCCGCCGGAGCGCCGGCAGTCGTTCCTCTTCTCGGCGACGCTGTCCTTCCGGGTGCTCGAGCTCACCTGGGAGTTCATGAACAACCCCGCCCAGATCACGATCATGCCCGAGCAGCGTACGGCCGAGCGCGTGGAGCAGTGCCTCTACCACGTGGGCCGCGAGGAGAAGTTCCCGCTCCTGCTCGGGCTGCTGCGGCGGGAGGGCGGCGATCGCATCCTGATGTTCGCGAACACGCGCGAGGAGGCGCGCCGCCTGGAGGACCGCTTGACGCGCAACGGCTGGGAGGCCCGCGCGCTCACGGGCGACGTGGACCAGAAGCGGCGGCTGCGGATCCTCGCCGACTTCAAGGACGGCCGCCTGCCCGTGCTCGTCGCCACCGACGTCGCCTCGCGCGGGCTGCACATCGAGGCGGTCAGCCACGTCATCAACTGGGACCTGCCGCAGGACCCCGAGGACTACGTCCACCGGATCGGGCGGACGGCGCGGGCGGGCGCGGGCGGCAAGGCCATCGCGATGGTCGACGAGGCGAGCGCGCTCTACCTGGAACCGATCGAGGCCTTCATCAAGCAGAAGATCCCGGTGGAGTGGCCGGAGGACGACCTCCTCGTCCCCGAGATCCGGCCCTCGGCCGAGGAGCGGCGCCGCTACGCCGAGGAGCGCCGGGCCCGTCAGGATGCCCGGGGCCACCGTGATCGAGGCCCGGGCGGCGACCGGCGCGGTCGCGGCGGCCGGCGCCCGGGCCCCGAGCGTTCCCCGTCGCCCACGCCCCGCGACGCCGCCCCGCCGGGTCGTCGCGAGGCGAGCCCGGCCAGCGCGCCGGGTGGGCCCGCCGGCGAGGGCTCGGCTCGGGGCGGTCCGCCGCCCCGCCGCCGCCGCCGTCGTCGCGGCCGCGGCCCCGGGCCCGGCACGTCGTCGCCTCCGCCGCCGGGAGCCTGACGCCGCGCGCCGGTGGCACCCCCGTTGCTTCGCAGAGCCGCATGCGTCGGCGCGCGCTCACGCTCGCCATCGTCGTCGCCCTGACGGGCTGCGGCTCCTATCCGGAGCGCCAGCACGAGCGCGGGGACCCGGTGGGCGCGCCGACCACGGGCACGCGCGCCCCGGCGTACGAGCGGCTCGGCGAGGACGTCGCGGCGCTGCCCCGCGCCCTCACCCAGAGCCGCTGGGCCGTGGACCAGCCGCTCTCCGTGTTCCTCGCGATGACGGTGCTGCTCCTGATCGCGCTCGTCCTCGGGATCTTCACCGTCCGTCACGCCCTCCGCTCGCGCCTGCCCTGACCCGCCGCCCGGCGCCCTCGTCGGGCCGGCCCGCCCCGGGCTAGACTCGGCGAATGCGCACCATCCGCCTCCAGATCGACGGCCCCGTCGCCCGTGTCACCCTCGACCGACCTCACGTCCTGAACGCCGGCAACCGCGAGTGGGTCGCCGACCTCAACGAGGTGGTCGCCCGGCTCACGGCCGCGCCCGCCGCCCGGGTCGTCGTGATCACGGGCGCCGGCCGCGCGTTCTCCACGGGGGTCGATCTGACGGCGCTCGCCGCCGGCAACTTCGGCCTCGAGGACTTCGTCGCGTGGGAGGACGCGATGGTCGCGATCGAGCGGATGGACCGGCTGTTCATCGCGAGCATCAACGGCCACTGCCTGGGCGGCGGGCTGCAGCTCGCGCTCGTCTGCGACTATCGCCTGGCCAGCGAGGACGCCCTGCTCGGGCTGCCCGCCGTCAAGGAGTGCCTCATTCCGTCCTGCGCGCTCCACCGTCTGCCGCGGCTGATCGGCGCCGCCCGCGCCCGCGAGCTCATCCTGCTCGGCGAGCCGATCAGCGCCCGGCAGGCCGAGCACCACGGCCTCGTCAACCGGGTGGTCCCATCGGCCGAGCTCCCGCGCGCGCTCGACGCGCTCGTGGAGCGCTTTCTCGCCCTGCCGCCGGCCAGCGTGCGGGCGGCCAAGCGCCTGAGCGCCCGTGCCTTCGACCTCGAGCTCGACGCCTTCCGGGCGGAGATGGAGGCGGCGTTCGAGGCGTGCCTCGCCTCCGACGAGCACCGGCAGGCCATGGAAGCCATCCGCGCCCGCCGTCGCTGAGCCGCCCGCCACCCACGCGGGCGGCAACCGGCGCATAATGCGCCGAACGTTCGAGGGGGCGCGGGCGGGTCGGCGGGCTCCGCGGCGGGCCGGCGCCCGGAAAGAGGCGCGCGATGGAGATCCAGCAGCTCGTCGTCGATCTCGCGGTCCGCTACGGGTTCCAGGTGCTGGGAGCGCTGGTGATCCTCGGCGTCGGCTGGTTCGCCGGGGGGTGGGCGGCCCGCATCGTCGACCGGCGCCTGCAGTCCCAGCGCATGGATCCCCCCAAGCGCATCCTCATCGCGCGCGCCACGCGCGTGGCCGTCCTGGGGCTGGCCGGCGTCGTGGCCATCGACAAGCTGGGCTTCCAGATCGCGCCGCTCGTGGCCGGCATCGGCGTGGCGGGCGTGGGGGTCGGCTTCGCGCTGCAGGGCGTGCTGGGCAACGTGTTCGCCGGCCTGACCATCATCCTGACGAAGCCCTTCCGCGTCGGCGAGCACATCGCCGTGGTGGGCGTGCACGGCGACGTCGCGTCGATCGACCTCACGTCCACCACGCTGGTCCACCCGGACCGCTCCCGCGTCATCATCCCGAACCGCAAGATCGTCGGCGAGATCCTCCACAACTTCGGCACCACCCGCCAGCTGGACCTCTCGATCGCGCTTCCGCCGCACACGGACGTCGGGCTCGCCCTCGCGCTCGCGCGCGAGATCACGGCGGCCAGCCCGCGCGTGCTCAAGGACCCGCCCCCGTGGGTCGGCATCAGCCACGTCGGCGAAGGGGCGCTCCGCGTCGGGGTGCGGCCGTGGGTCGCCGTCGTCGACTTCGCCGCGACGCAGGCCGAGCTCTACCAGGTCCTCGTGGAGCGGCTCGTGGCGGCCGGCCTCGCCCCGGCCCTGCCGCGCCAGGAAGTGCGGCTCGTGAACGGCGCCGGGGCCCGCTGACCGGGCACGGAACGGCGGCGCCGCGGCGCGAGTCGTGCCGTCAGGCGGTCCACCGAAGGTTTTTCGGCGCGCCGACCGGCTCTGCTACAGTGGGGAATGGAGATGGCGACGAGAAATCTCGCCATGGACAGGTGACGGAGTACCTGCCGGATACGCCTGCGGTCGCGCGTCCCTATTGCCCCGACTGTGAGCCCGGTGCGGATCCGTCGCGCGAGATCCTCGACGTGCGCTGGTGCGCCGGGCACACGCCCGCGTGGACCGGCACCGACGACGGGCTCGTGGCGGCGGACGCGTTCCTCTCGGGCAGCACCGAGGCGGGGGGCGAGGACAACCGGCGCTGGTGCGATCTGGTGCACCGGCCGGCGGGCGACGAGGCGGGCGGCGGCCGGCGCAAGCGGCGCGTCGCACGCGCGTCCACCGTCACCGGCTGTTGATCGCGCAGCGCGCGGCTCCCGTCAGCGCTGCACCAGCGGCCGGAGACGCGGCAGCGTGAGCGCCACCGCTGCGCCGATCGCCGCGAGCCCCAGCCAGGCGGGCGTCCACGATCCGCTGCCCTCCACCACGAGCCCGAACACCGGCGGGCCCACGAGCACTCCGCTCCACGCGAACGCGACCGCCACGCCGGTGAGCAGCCCCGCGTAGCGCGACCCCCCGATCTCGGCGACGAGCGCAAAGTAGAGACCCACCCACCCGAAGGTGCCGGCGCCGACCACGGCGGCGAGTGGGATCACGACCGCCGTCGGCAGGCGGTCGCCGAGCGCGAAGAGCGCGCAGGCGCCGGACCCGATGGCGGCGCTGAGCACGACGCCGGGCCGCCGCCGGCCCCCGAGGAAGCGATCGCTCACGCCGCCCCAGATCAGCCGGCTCGCGGTGCCCCCGACCTGCGCGAGCGCCAGCACCTGCCCGGCCGCGACGGGGGAGAGGGCGAATGTCTCGCGCGCCCAGAGGGCGAGGTAGGCGAGGACCGAGGACTGCGCGGTCGAGAGCGCCAGCCCGCACACGAGGACGATCAGCACGCCCGGCCGGCGCAGGTGCTCGCCGATCTCCCGGAGTCGCGGCCGGGCGCCCGCGCCCGGCGCCGCGCTCGCCGCCGGCGTCCGGTAGACCAGGGCGACCACGCCGGCGGCGACGATCGCGCCCGCGGCGGCGGCGCCGAGCGCGCGGCGCCAGTCGAGGAGGAGCGCCAGCGGTGGCAGCGCGAGCGCGCCAGCGAGGCCGCCCAGCGTCAGGCCCGTCTGCTTGATGCCCATCGCGACGCCGCGGGCGCGGGGCGGGAACCACTCGATCACCGCCCGGCCCGTGGCCGGATTCATGACGCTGAAGCCGAAGCCGCCGAGCACGAGGAAGCCCAGACACGAGCCCAGGCTCCAGCTCAGCGCGGCCAGCCCGGTTCCGAGACCCACCACGAGGAGGCCGAGCGCCAGCGTGGCGCGCACGCCGAGCCGGTCGGTGAGCCAGCCGGCGGGCAGCGCCATCGTCACGCCGCCCAGGTACACCGCGGGCAGCAGCAGGCCCACCTCGGCCCGACCCAGCCGGAGCGCGTCGAGCAGGAGCGGGGCGAGCGGCGCGACGGCCAGCGCGGCGACCGCCGCCACCGCGTAGCCGAGGGTCACGAGCGCGAGGATCGGCCAGGGCGACATCCGCGTCAGGGTACTCGATCCGGTGCTCGCGACGCCGGCACGCGCGTTGCTCCCGCACGGTGCACCCGTGACGACGCCGCGTGCCGTCTCCCGACACGCGCGCATTGTAAGGAGGAGCACATGGCGGACTACTACGATCGTGACTGGGAGCGCGGCCGCCGATGGCGTGAAGGAGGGCCCGGCGGCGAGCGGGAGTGGGGCGGGCGCCGCGCCGAGGATCGCGGGTTCCTGGAGCGGGCCGGCGACGAGGTGCGCTCGTGGTTCGGGGACGAGGAGGCGTCGCGCCGCCGCACGCGGGACGAGCGCGAGTACGGCGGCGAGCGCGGCTGGGGCGAGCGCGGGGGACCTCGCGAGCGCTGGGGCGAGGAGCGGCGCGGGCGCGAGGACGACTGGTCCCGGTCCTGGGGGTACACGGAGGGCGAGCGCGGCCGCGGCGGCGAGCGCGCGGCCGGGTCGGCAGGCGCCGAGCGCTGGGGCGGCGAGCGCGGCTGGGGCGTGCCGCGCGGCGGCGAGCGCTACGCGGAGCGCGGGCAGGGCGGGTTCGGCGAGAGCGCCGGCTACGGCGGCCGCGGCGGCTACGGCGAGTACTACGGGGCCGCCGCGTACGGCGCCGGCGCCTGGCGGAGCCCCGAGCGGTACGGCGGGCAGGGCCAGGGCGGCTGGGGCCACGGCGGCTCGACGCAGGAGCGCGAGGGCTGGGAAGCCGGTCGCGGGGCCATGGGATGGAGCCGGCGTCGGCGCGGACAGTTCGCCGGCCGCGGGCCGCGCGGCTACCAGCGCTCCGACGAGCGCATCCACGAGGACGTCTGCGAGCGGATGGCCCAGGACCCCGATCTGGACGCGGGCGACATCGAGGTGCGCGTCAGCAACGCGGAGGTCACGCTGACCGGCTCGGTGCAGGAGCGCGAGGACAAGCGGCGGGCGGAGGACATCGCGGAGGACGTGTTCGGCGTCAAGGAGGTCCACAACCAGATCCGCGTGTCCCACGGCCTGCACGAGCAGCAGCCGGGCCAGCCGGGCGCGACCGGAGAGCAGCGCCGCGCTGCCTGATCCCCGATCGGCGCCACGTCACGGGCCCGCGGCGCACGCCGCGGGCCCCTGGTGCGTCAGGCGGGGCGTCGCTAGCCGGCCGGGGAGGCGGGCGGGGCGAGGGCCGGATCGAGCAGCGAGAAGGCGTGGACGTTGCCGAGGGCGGCGCGGATCGACTCCCGCACGCCGGCGTGGCGCGCGGCGAGGCCGTCGACGAACGCGCGGATCTCGCGCCGCGGCCCCGCCTTGTCCCCGCACACGCAGCCGATCGGCGCCACGCCGCACGCGCGCGCGTAGGCGGCCGTCAAGGTCTCGGGCACGAAGACGAGCGGACGCACCAGGCGGAGCCCGCCCGTCCGCGAGCGGGCCACCGCCGGCAGGGACGCGATGCGGCCGTTGAAGAGCACGTTGCGCAGGAGCGCCTCCGCGCAGTCGTCCGCGGTGTGGCCGAGGGCCAGCGCCGTGCACCCTTCCTCGGCGGCCGTGCGGTAGAGCAGGCCGCGACGGTGGCGGCTGCAGACGTCGCAGCCGTGGGCGACGCCCTCGCGCACGAGACGCAGCGTGCGGGCATCGTCCCGGACGACCCACGGGACGCCGAGGGCTCCGACGGCGGCCTCGAGCCCGCGCAGGGCGCCGACGAACTTGCCCTGCTCCACGGTCACGGCGACGAGCTCGTAGGGGAACGGCGCCCGCGCCCGGTAGGCGACGAGCGCGTGCAGGAGCGCGAGGCTGTCCTTGCCGCCCGACACGCCGACGGCCACGCGGTCGCCGGGCCGGAGCATCGCGAACCGTCCCATCGCTCGCCCGACCAGGTCCAGCACCCGAGGCTCGACCTCGGCGCGGGTGGCCTCCGGTGAGACGTCGCCCGGGCGCGTGCGCGGGGTGACGCCGGCGGTCATCGGCGCGTCTGGTCCTTGGCCGGGGCCCGCAGCGGGGCGAAGAACGCGGGCCGGGCCATGCGGCCCACCGGTACCTCGATCAGCACCGGCCGGTCCAGCGGCACCGCCTTGCGGACCAGCTCGCCGACCTCGGTGGCGCGCCCGGCGCGCATGCCGACGACCCCGAAGGCGTCGGCCAGCTTCAGAAAATCCGGATTCTGGAGGGCGGCCCCGTGGCTGCCGCCCCAGCTCTCGTCGAGGTCGCGGGCGACGTTGCCGAACGCCTCGTCGTTGAAGACGACCGCCACCACGTTGATGCCCTCGCGCGCGGCCGTCGACAGCTCCTGGACGTTGTAC
>JAICGY010000091.1 GCA_025922915.1 Candidatus Methylomirabilota bacterium
ACGCTCCGGAAGAGCCCCATCCGGACGGCCAGGAACACCGCGCCCGGCCGGGCCCCCGTCACGCACAGGGCGTGGGCATCGAGCATGCCCTCGCTCTCGGTGTCGCTCTGCAGCCGGCTGCGGAGATGCGGGCGCTCGGCGCTCGTCACGAGGTCCGCGCTGAATCCCTCCCACGACTCGCCGCCGTCGAGGCTTCGCATGGCGCCGCCGACCTCGATCGCCGCGTAGACCTCGTCGGGCCGGGCGGCGTCGGCGGCGAGCCGCATCACGCGGCACGGGAAGCTCATCTTCACGCGATCGGGCTGCGTGGCCCGGGGGAGCCGGCGCCAGGTGTCCCCGCCGTCGTCGCTCCGGAAGACCCCCACCGGGGAGGTTCCCGCGTAGAGCACCCGCGGGTCGCCGGGATGCACGAGGAGCGACCACACCTGGGTGCCGTCGTCCGGGAAGTCCAGCCGCTCCCAGCGCTCGCCCCGGTCGACGCTGCGGTACGGGCCGCGCTGGGTGGCCACGTACACGACGTCCGGCGTCGCCGGGTGCACCGTGATCGCCTGCACGTCGGCCGGGTCGGGCAGTCCCTTGGTCAGGCGGACCCAGGCGTCGTCACCGACCCGCCGGCGGAAGACGCCGCCGAGCGAGCCCCCCGTCCATCGCGCCGCACCCACGTAGACGTGCGTGAGCCCCGCTGCATCCGCCATGGTCGTGACCTCCTGCGTCGTCGCCCGGTGTGGGGCGTGTGCGGCCGAACATAGCCCGCGGCGCGAGGGGTCGCAAGCCGCGGGGCGTCGGCCGCCCCCGCGCTTGCGCTCGTGGACGTCCAGTGCCATCCTCGCGGAAACTCGCTCCCGGGAGTCGCGCCAGCCATGCCAGAGCCCAGCCTGAAGGTCGACCACGCGCGCTACGTCGTCACTCTCGACCCCGAGCGCCGGATCGTGCAGGACGGCGCCATCCTGGTGGAGCGCGGCCGCATCGCCCGGGTCGGCAAGGCGGCCGACCTCGCCGACGCGCGGGCGGACCGGGTGATCGACGCGCGCCACCTGGTCGTCACCCCGGGGTTCGTGAACGGCCACATGCACGTGAGCTACGCGCACCCGGTGCGCGGCATCTTCCCCGACGACCAGGGCAGCCCGCTCAAGCACGTGTTCGACCTGCAGGCGGCGATGACGGAGGAGGAGGAGTACCACGCCACGCTGCTCGCCATCCTGGAGCTCGTCAAGAGCGGCACGGTCTGCTTCATGGATCCCGGCAGCACGAAGTTCCCCGACGCCTGCCTGCAGGCCTACCAGGACTCCGGCATCCGCGCGATCCTGGGCGAGTGCGTCACGGACATCGAGGGGCCGCTGCGCCTGCCCCGTCATCCCACGGGCGAGGCGGCCAAGCGCACGGCCGCCTTCGTCGAGAAGTGGCACGGCCGGCTCGAGGGCCGGCTGCGGGCGTGGGCCATGCCCTTCTCGGCCGACACCTGCACCGCCGACCTCCTGCGCGCCGCCAAGCGCGTGGCCGACGAGCACGGGACGATGTTCACCCTGCACCACAGCAGCGGGCCCCAGGCCCGCGCCCAGTACCAGCAGCGCCACGGGCGGCGGCCCACGGAGTACCTCGAGTCGATCGGCGTGCTGGGCGCCAACGTCAACCTGGCCCACGTCCTCGGGATCGACGAGGCGGAGATCGACGCCATCGCCCGGACGGGCACCGCGGTCACGATGTGCCCGGTGACGGCGGCGAAGGGCGGCCGCGGCGTGCCCGAGCACGGCCGCATGCCCGAGCTCCTCGCCCGCTCCGTCCGGATCGCCCTCGGCTGCGACTCGCCGAACAACTCCAACCACCTGGACATCGTCCGCACCGTCAACATGGCGGCCCTCCAGTACAAGGACGCACGGCAGGACATGCGCCAGGTGCCGGCGGAGACCGCGCTCGAGCTGGGCACGCGCCTGGGCGCGCAGGCGCTGGGGCTCGGTGACGAGCTCGGCTCGATCGAGCCCGGCAAGAAGGCCGACCTCGTGCTGTTCGACACGCAGCGCCCGGAGTGGCAGGCGCTGTGGAACCCGATCAACAACCTCGTCTACAACGCCGACGGCCGGAGCGTGCACACGGTGATCGTGGACGGCCGCGTCGTGGTCGACGCCTATCGCCAGTCGTTCGTCGACGAGAGCCGCCTCTTCGGGAAGGTCCAGGAGATCGGCGAGCGGCTCCAGGCCCGGACCGGGATCACGTTCCCGCGCTCGCGCTGGCCGATCGTCTGACGCCATGGAGGCCCCGATGAGCGAGACGCTGCTGCTCGAGAAGGACGGCCCGATCGGCTGGATCGTCTTCAACCAGCCCGAGAAGCGCAACGCCGTGAGCCAGGAGATGTGGCAGCGGATGCCCGACCACGTCGCGGACCTCGCGGCGGACGACGCGATCCGCGTGGTGATCCTGCGCGGGGCGGGCGACCGCGCGTTCGTGTCCGGGGCGGACATCTCGCAGTTCAAGGACCGCCGGCGCAACATGGACGACGAGGCCGAGTACCGGCGCATCTCGAGCAAGGGCCAGGAGGCGCTGCAGGGCCTGGCCAAGCCGCTGCTCGCGATGATCCACGGCGCCTGTATCGGGGGCGGCGTCGGCATCGCCATCGGGTGCGATCTCCGGATCGCCGCCGACGACGCCCGCTTCGGGATCCCGGCCGCCCGCCTGGGCCTGGGCTACCACTACCGCGGGATGGAGAAGCTGATGGGGCTGATCGGCCCCGCGTACACCAAGGAGCTCTTCTTCACCGCCCGCACGGACTTCAGCGCGCAGGACGCGCTCCGCATGGGCCTCGTCAACCAGGTCGTGCCGAAGGCCGAGCTCGAGGGCTTCACGCGGGAGTACGCGCTGCGCATCGCGCGCAACGCTCCCCTGACGATCCGCTCGGCCAAGACGACCGTGGAGCAGCTGCTGCGCCCGGCGGCCGAGCGCGACCTCGCCCTGCTCGACCGGCTGATCGCCGACTGCTTCGACAGCGAGGATTACCGGGAGGGCGTCCGCGCCTTCGAGGAGAAGCGGCGTCCGCAGTTCCGGGGCCGCTGAGCCCTCACGGCGCCCCGGCCCGGACGAGCGGCCACAGCAGGAGGCCGAGCCCCGCCGCCGCCAGGACGAGGACCGGCTCGGGCACCTTGAATCGCCAGAGGACGGCGAGGCCGGCCAGCGCGATCGCCGCCGTCGGCGCGTCGTAGACGGCCCGCTGGGCCAGGACGACGACGGAGCCGCCGATGGCGCCGGTGGCGGCGGCGGTGGTGCCGTGCACGAACGCCTTCAGCTGGGGGTTGTCCCGGTTGCGCTTGAACCACGGGGCGGGGACCACCGTGAGGACGTACACGGGGAGGAAGATGCCGACGGCCGCCAGGCAGGCGCCGGTGAACGAGGCGACGAGGTAGCCGATGAAGGCCACGGTGATCACGACCGGCCCCGGCGTGATCATGGCGACCGCCACCGCATCGAGGAACTGCTGCTCGGTCAGCCACCCGAACTGCTGCACGACGCCCTGGTGGAGAAACGGCACGATGGCGAGGCCGCTGCCGAACACGAACGCCCCCGCCTTGGTGAAGAACACGAGAATCTGCGGGAGCACGCCCGCCTCGCCGTGGCCCAGGTCGCGGGACCAGCGCTCCATGGCCCAGACGGCCAGACCGACCGCGGCCGCCCCCCCGCTGGCGAACAGCGCGCGCCGCCAGCCGGCCCAGGCCCGTGCGAGCAGCACGACGAGCCCGGCCAGGATGAAGAACTCGGCGAGCTCCGCCTGCGCCCACACCGTCACCACGGCGAGGAGTGTGAAGATGCCCCACAGCAGCGGGTCGCCGCGGTTGGTGGACCGCGCCAGCCTGTAGGCGGCGATGGCGATGATCGCGATGACGGCGGCGCCGATACCGTAGAAGAGGCCCTGCATCCACCACAGCCCGCCGTAGGCCAGGTACGCGAGCGAGAGCGCCACGACCATCAGGAACGAGGGCAGGACGAAGGCCAGCCCCACGGCCGTCGCGCCGAGGACGCCGTGCTGGAAGTACCCGAGCGCGATGGCGAGCTGGGCGGCGAGGGGCCCCGGCATGATCTGGGCGAGCGCCAGGCCCAGCTTGTACTCGTCCTCGTCGATCCAGCGGCGCGCCTCCACGAGATCGCGGTGCATGAAGCCGGCGAGGGCGACCGGCCCTCCGAACCCGAGGGCGCCGAGCTTGAGGAAGTAGAGGACGAGCGGCCAGAACCCGGCCCCCGCCGGCTGCTCCACCCCTGCGCGCGCGTCGAGCGACGCCTCCTGCGCCATGGCGGCTACCGCGCCCGGGCCAGCTCGTCCACGAGCCGGGCCAGCCGCGCGTCGATGGCCGCCCGCGCCGGCTCGTAGCCCTCGCTCACCGCGGGCACGTCGTCCCACCGGTCCACGGGCGCCGTCGGGGCCAGGTCGGCGAGATCGCAGCCGAAGGTCACGATGCGGGAGGCGGCGGCCACGTCCTCGGACGTCACTCGCCGGGGCCGCAGGCCCGTGAGGTCGATGCCCTCCGCCGTGAGCTCCCGCACCACGCGGGGCGCGATCTCGGGATCCGGCTCCGTCCCCGCGAAGGCGGCCCGGGCCCCGAGCCCGCGCGCGGCGGCCAGCCGCTGGAAGTGGGTCGCCGCGATCACGCTCTTGGCCGCCCCGTGCAGGCACACGAACAGGACGTTCGCCTCAACCATGGCGCGCCTCCACCCGGACCCGGCAGTACGCATACAGGGCATCGTACGCGGGGAACTGCCGGCTCATGTTGTCGTGATCGTCGCGCGCGATCGCCTGGAAGCCGGTGGCCAGCGCGTACAGGCCGGCCGACTCCGGCGTCAGGCTGAGCACGTCCGTGTCGGCGCCGCGCACGATGGACGCCAGCGCGTGGAGCGCGGGATCTTCCAGGCCGTACCGCGCCAGGAAGGCGTCGAACGAGCAGCGCTCGCCGTGGTGGCCCAGCTCGACGCCCGGCACGTCGTAGGGGATCGCCCCCTCCCGCCGCGCCACCTCCATCACCTGCGGCGCCGGCACGAACAGGAACACCGCCTCTCGATCGATGAACCGGCTGATGAGCCACGGACACGCGACGCGATCGACCCGCGCCCTCTCCCGCGTCACCCACTTCATGGCCGTCCCCCTCGTGCGGTCGCCTCGGCCCCGCCGGCCAGATCGACCGCGAGCCCGCGGTGGCCGGCCGACGCCCGCTCGTAGACGGCCACCGCGGCCGCCACGTCCTGCAGCGCCGTCCCCGTGCTGTCGAACACCACGACGTCGTCCTCCGATCCGCGGCCCGGGCGGCGCCCGGCCACGATCTCCCACAGCTCGGCGCGCACGTCGGCCCGCCTCATGACGCCGCCGGCGAGGGCATGGTGGAGCTCGCCGATGGTGGCGCACTGCTCCAGGTGGTCCACCACGACCGTGGCCGAAGCCAGCAGCTCGGGCGCGAGCTCCTGCTTGTCCTCGCTGTCCGCGCCGACGGCGGCGAGGAAGAGGCCGCGGGGAACGTCGGCCGGGCCGAGCAGCGGGCCCCGGGCCGGCGTGCACGTGACGCACACCTGGCTCGCGCGCACCGCGCGGCCCAGGTCGGCGGCGGCGTCCACCCGCAGCCCGAGCTCCGCCCTCAGCTCGGCGGCGAGGGCCCGAGCCCGGGCGGGGACGCGGTCGTGGAGCCAGACCTGCTCCAGCGCGAGCGTCCGCGCCAGCGCACGGACGTGATGGCGCCCCTGGGTGCCGCAGCCCACCACCGTGGCCGCGCGGGCGGCCGGCGACGCCAGCCACCGTGCGGCCAGCGCCGTGGTCGCCGCCGTGCGCAGGGCGGTGAGCTCGATCGAGTCCATCAGCGCCAGCGGGGTCCCGGTGTCGGCGTCGGCGAGCACGACCACGCCCTGGATCGCGGGCAGCCCGCGCCGCTCCGGGTTCGCCGAGAAGTTGCCGTTGACCTTCGCCGCGAAGTACCGGCGACCGAGCCCGACGCCGGCCGCCTTGACGTGGAAGCCCCCGGCGCCGGCCGGCACCCCGAGCACCGCCGGCGGGAGCGTGCGCCCCTCGGCGTGCGCGACGAGCGCCCCCTCGACGGCGGCGAGGCACGCCTCCACCGGCAGCAGCGCGGCGACGTCGGCGCGGGTCAGGACGAGCACGCTGGCCATGGCAAGGCCGAGTGTAACGCTTGACTTCAAATGTATCAAGCGTTACTTTTCGCACATGCGCTGGCTGACCCTGCTCCTGACCCTGCCGACGAGCCCCTCGCGCCACCGCGTCGCGGCCTGGCGCAAGCTGCGCCGGCTCGGCGCCGTCAACCTCCGGGGGGCCGCGTGGATCCTCCCGGAGAACGCGGAGACGACCGAGCTCTTCCAGTGGCTGGCCCAGGAGGTCCAGAGCGTCCGCGGCGAGGCGACGCTCCTGCGCGTGGACGGGATCGAGCCGATGACCGACGACCAGGTGGCCCAGCTCTTCCACAGGGCGCGCGCGGTTGACTACCAGGCGGTCATCCAGGGCTGCCGTGACGTGCTGGCGCAGGTCGACCGGCAGCGGTCCGGGCGGATGTCGGCTGAGCCCCTCCGGACGCGGCTGGCCGAGCTGAGGCGCGAGCTCGACCGCGTCCAGCGGGTCGACTACCTGAAGAGCCCCCTCGGCCCGAAGGCGCAGGCGCTCTGGGACACCGCGGCCCGCCGCATCCGGGGCCTCGAGGCGCGGCCCCCGGCCGCGCGCAGCCGCCGGCAGGCGGCGCTCCCGCCCGCCGGCAGCACGTGGGTCACCCGGCCGCGGCCCCACATCGACCGCATCGCCTCCGCCTGGCTCATCAAGCGCTTCGTCGACGCCCAGGCCCGCTTCGCGTTCGCCGACGCGGCGGATGCCCCGAAGAAGGGCATCCCGTTCGACATCCTGGGCGCGGACTTCGGCCACCACGGCGACGACTGCACGTTCGAGACGCTGGTGAAGCGGTTCGCCATCAAGGACCGTCGCGTCAAGGCGCTGGCGGAGATCGTCCACGAGGCGGATCTCCGCGACGGCAAGTTCACGCGCCCCGAGGCCGCGGGCATCGAGCTGGCCATCAAGGGGCTCGCCGCCACGCACCGCGACGACCACGACCTCCTCGAGCGGGGGATGGCCGTCCTCGACGGCCTGTACGCGACGCTCAGGCCGGGCGGCTGACCGGTCTCCGGGCGAGCGCGTCCGGGTTCACGACGTTGATCGGCGATCCGGCCGCGTAGGCCAGGATCTGCTCGAAGATCGTGCTGAACATGTTCTGGAGGCCATCGCGCTCGACGTAGCCCAGGTGCGGGGTGGCCACCACGCTGTCGAGGGCGAGCAAGGGATGACGGGCGCCGAGCACCGGCTCCTCCTCGAACACGTCGACGGCGGCCAGGCCGGGACGGCCGGCGCGCAGGGCGGCCTCGAGGGCGCCGGGGGCGACGAGGCCGGCCCGGCTCGTGTTGACGAGGAGCGCAGTGGGCTTCATGCGCGCCAGGTCCGCGGCGGTCACGATGCCCCGCGTGCCGTCCACCAGCCGGAGGTGGAGCGAGAGCACGTCCGACTCCTCGAACAGCGCCTCCTTGCTGGCCGCGACCGGATGGCCGTCGGCGCGGGCCTTGTCGAGCGTCGTGGGCCGCCCCCAGACGAGGATCCTCATGCCGAAGGCCGCGCCGTAGCCGGCCACGACGGCGCCGATGCGGCCGTAGCCGTAGATGCCGAGCGTCTTGCCGCGCACCCCCGTCCCGATCGGGTACGCCTGCCACTTCCCCGCCCGCAGCGCGGCCGCCTCTTGGGGGATGCGCCGGAGAGCGCCGATGACGAGGCCCCACGTCAGCTCGGCCGTCGCGTACGACGGCCCGGCGGCCGCGGTGAGCGAGGACACGACCACGCCGCGCCGCGTGCAGGCCTCGACGTCGATGTGCGGATAGACGCTCACCTGGCTGATGAGGCGGAGCCGGTCCAGGCGCTCGAGGAGGGCCGCGCGGATCGGGGTGCGCTCGCGGAGCAGGGTCAGCGCCTCCGTGTCCTTCAGGCGCGCGGCGAGGGTGTCGACGTCCTTCGTGTGGTCGTTCCAGATGGTGACGTCGTGCCCGGCGACCTTGGTGAAGCACGGCAGCGTCCGGATGGTGTCCTGCCAGTCGTCGAGGATCGTGATCTTCACGCGCCCCTCCTCCCGTGGATCGCGCCGATTGTACGCCTTGACGGGCCGCCGGTCGTGAGCGATCGTGCGCTTCCAGGAGGCGCTCATGACCCTGCCGCTCGCTCTGTACACCGTCATCGACCTCACCCGCGCACGTTCCGGCCCCACGTGCGTGCGCCAGCTCGCCGACATGGGCGCCCGCGTCGTCAAGGTGGAGAACCGGGCCGATCAGGACGACTTCGCACGCGACCAGTTCGACTTCCAGAACCTGCACCGCAACAAGCGCTCGATCACGCTGGACCTCAAGCAGCCGCGGGGCGTCGAGGTCCTCAAGCGCCTGGCCGCCACCGCCGACGTGCTCGTGGAGAACTACCGCCCCGACGTCAAGCGCCGGCTCGGCATCGACTACGAGGCGCTGAGCGCGCTCAACCCGCGGCTGATCTACGCGTCCATCTCGGGCTTCGGCCAGACCGGCCCCTATCGCGACCGCCCCGGCTACGACCAGATCGCCCAGGGGCTGGGCGGGCTCATGTCGATCACGGGGCTACCCGGGCAGGGACCGGTGCGCGTGGGCATTCCGGTGGCAGACCTGACGGCCGGCATCTTCCTGGCGCAGGGCGTGCTGGTGGCGCTCCTCGAGCGCGAGCGGTCGGGCCGCGGCCAGTGGGTGCACACCTCGCTCCTGCAGGCCATGGTGACGATGCTGGACTTCCAGGCCACGCGCTGGCTCATCGGCAAGGAGATCCCGCCCCAGGCCGGCAACGACCATCCGACCGGCATCCCCACGGGGGTCTTCCGCACCGCCGACGGCCACATCAACATCGCGGCCTCCGGCCAGAACATGTTCCGCCGGCTCTGCGAGGCCGTCGGCGCGCCGGCCCTCGTCGACGATCCCCGCTTCAAGACGCCGCCGGACCGCTCGAAGAACCGCGCGGCGCTCACCGTGGAGCTGGAGAAACCGCTCGTCACGCGGACGAGCGCCGACTGGGTCGCCACGCTCAACGCCGCCGGCGTGCCGTGCGGACCGATCCTGAACGTGAAGGAGGTCTTCGAGGATCCCCAGGTGCGCCACCTCGAGATGGCGACGACCGTGAAGCACCCCCGGCTGGGCGAGCTCCAGGTGCAGAACCTTCCGGTGACGCTCTCGCGCACGCCGGGGGCGGTGCGGACGCCGACGCCCGAGATGGGCCAGCACACGGACGAGGTCCTGGGCGAGCTCGGCTACTCGGCCGACGACATCGCCGCGCTCCGCCGCGACGGCGTCGTGTGAGCCGGGTGTGTCGGGAGCAGGACGTTGACGGCGAGACGAAGATCGGCTGGGATGAGGTCGATGGGGCTTAACGATCGGATCAAGACGGCGTTCCAGGACGTCATCGCTCCTGAGCTGCACATCCTCCGCGGCGACATCCAGCGCCTGGATCAGAAGATCGACGCCGTCGACGCCCGGCTCGGCATCGAGATCGACGGCCTCAAGGCCGAGACGATATCCATGAAAGGCGAGCTCCTCGCCGAGATCCGCCGGGTCGACGTGCGGATCGACGGCGTCGACCGGGAGCTGCGGACGGCGATCGATGTCCGCGAGCGCCTGGCCGCGCTGGAGGCGCGCCGCCCCGCCTGATCGTTTCGGCGGGCGCGCCGCCCCGCCCGGTCAGCGGCGGCGGCGCGCCGTGCCGAGCGCGAAAAAGACCCAGCTGGCCAGGACGGCCACCGGAGCCGTCGCGAACGTCCCGGCGTACGAGCCGGTGAGGTCGTGCACGAAGCCCGCGACGGCCGGGCCGACCGCCGCCCCGAGCCGCCAGCCGAGCCCCAGGACCCCCATGATGGCCCCCAGCGCGCGCACGCCGAACACCTCGGGAATGATCCTGGCCACCATCGTGTCCGCCGCCGCGAATCCCGCGCCCAGCAGCGCGAGGGCCGGGAGCAGCGCGTCGCCCGAGGGCGCCACGAGCATCGTCACCAGTGCCAGCACCGAGATGGCGTAGCCGACGCCGATGGTCGCGCGCACGCCGACCCGGTCGGACATCGCGCCCGAGGCCAGGCGCCCCACGACTGCGCCGAAGCCGTAGGCGCCGAGCGTGAAAGACGCGTGGCCGAGGTCGAGGCCCAGGTCGAGAGCGTGGGGCACGATGTGCACCGACAGCATGAGCTGGATGGCGCCCAGCAGCAGCCACGCGCCGTTCAGCCACCACTGGCGCGGGTCCGCCAGGGCCTGCCGGAGCGTGACGTCGACGACCGTGCGGGGCGCGCTCGCCCGCGCCGCGATCGCGCCCGGCGGCCGGGCGGCCGCGGGTTGCTCGGCGTCGCGAGGCAGCCGGACGGTGAGCGCAGCCAGCAGCGCCATCAGCCCGCACCCGCCGCCGAGGATGGCGTACGCCACCCGCCAGCCCACCTGCGCGATCAGCCACGCCGCGAGCGGCCCCGCGCACAGGTACCCCAGGTTGAAGCCGATCAGGACGAGGGCGAGGGCCAGGCCGCGCTGCGCCTCGAACCAGCGCGTGACCGTCGCCGCCGCCAGCAGGTAGAAGCCGGACAGTCCCACCCCGCCCACCACGCCGACGAGCACGTAGAGGTGCCAGAGCGCCTCGATCGTGGACACCAGGGCGAACGCCATGCCGGCCAGCGCCACCGTCACGACCAGCGTCGACCGGGGCCCGTGCCGGTCGGCGAGCCCACCGATCGCGAAGGCCGCCACGCCGCTGAGCGCCAGGTTGAGCGACAGCGCGCTCGCGATGGCGCCGCGGCTCCAGCCGAACTCCTGCTCGAGGACCGGCAGGAAGACCCCGTAGGCGGCCAGCGGGATCGAGATGCCGAAGGTCACCGTGAACAGCGCGAGGACGATCAGCCAGCGGCGGGAGGGCGAGCGCACGGGCCATAGGTACCACACCGGCGCCGGCCCACGCCGCACCGCGCCGTGCCCCCGGGAGCCGCCCTGGCCTCCGGGTGTATAAAGAGCGAGCGCAGGCAGCATCACTACCCCCCGGAGGAGAGACACATGGCCCAGCTCAAGATCCCCATGGACTCGCAGCGCTTCGCGACCGGCATGACGTGGAAGGACTACATGGCCCAGATGGGCGACACGCGGGCCCGGACGGAGGACAACTACGCCAAGTCGGTCCTGACCGAGGAGGAGCGGAAGTTCTTCGGCGGCATCAACCAGGTCCGCTACGTGGTGATGCTGGCCGAGAACTGGTGCGGCGACGTCCACCGCAACTCGCCGCTGGTCGCCCACGTGTGCGAGGCGATGCAGGGCGCCGAGCTGCGGGTCTTCTTCCGGGACCAGAACCTGGACCTCACCGACTGCTTCCTGAACAACGGCTTCCGCTCCATCCCGGTCGTGGTCTTCTTCGACAAGGACTGGAACGAGATCGGCCGCTGGATCGAGCGCGCCCACGCCGCCACCTCGAAGGTGGTCGGCATCAGCGCGAAGACGCGTGACATCGCCCCGAAGGACAAGGCCAGCCAGGACGCGGCGATGGCGGAGTACCGCAAGCTGGTCCAGGCCGAGTACGATCAGCCGGGCGGCGGGCTGTGGCGGGCGGCGGCGGCCGAGATCCGCAACCTGCTCGAGACGCGGCTCGGGCACGCCAAGAAGTAGCCGCCTCGCGGTCGACGGCGCGACGGCCGGGACCCCCGCCTGGCCGTCGCGCCGCGCCGCTCACCGCGAGCGGCGCGCGGCGATCCTGCCCTCCGCCTCCGCCCACCCCGGATCGAACGCCCGCCCCGCCTCGTCCAGGTCGAGCGCCAGCGGCGCGTGGTCGGAGGGAAGGGGCTTGCCCTTGCGCGCCTCGCGGTCGATCTCGACCGACACGACCCGCGGGACGAGGGGCGCGCTCACGAGCAGGTGGTCGATCCGCATGCCGAAGTTCTTGTGGAGGTTCCCCGCGCGGTAGTCCCACCAGGTGTAGCGCCCCGGCTCCGGATGGCGCAGGCGGTAGGCGTCCACCAGCCCCCAGTCCCGCAGGCGCCGGAAGGCCACCCGCTCGGGCTCGGAGACGTGGGTGCCGCCGTGGCAGGCCGCCGGGTCCCAGACGTCGGCGTCCTCCGGCGCCACGTTGAAGTCGCCCCCGAGCACGAGCGGCTCCTCCGGGTGCCGCGTGTCGGCGAGCCACCGGGCCAGCCGGTCGTACCAGCCGAGCTTCGCGCGGTAGAACGGGGAGTCGACGACGCGCCCGTTGGGGGCATAGAGGCTCACGACGCGCACGCCG
>JAICGY010000092.1 GCA_025922915.1 Candidatus Methylomirabilota bacterium
CTGTACCGGATGACGCCGGTGCGGGCGGAGACGGTCGGTCAGCCGCGCACGTGGCTCCACGCGTTCCTGCTCGACGCCTGGCACGTGGACCGGCTCTACGACCGCGCGATCGTCCAGCCGTTCTACGCGCTCAGCCGCGTCTTCGCCCGCGGGGACCTCGGGGTGGTCGACGGGCTCGTGAACGCGCTCGGCCGGACCGTCCTCGACGCCGGGACGGGGCTCCGGCGCCTGCAGACGGGCTACCTGGTCAACTACGCCCTGACGATGCTCGCGGGCGCCGTGCTCGTCGTCGGTTACCTGCTCGTGCGATGACCGTCGGCCTCGTGACCGTGGTGACCTTCCTGCCGGCGGCCGGTGCGGTGGCGGTCGCGCTGCTGCCGCGCCACCGGGCGGACCGGCTGAAGGGGGTCGGGCTCGCCGTCGCCCTCCTCACGTTCGCCGCCTCCCTCCCCCTCTGGTTCGGCTTCGATCCCGCCCTCCCCGGCATCCAGTTCGAGGAGCTGGCCCGGTGGATGCCGACGCTCGGCGCCGGCTACCATGTCGGGGTCGACGGCATCAGCCTGCTGCTGGTGCTGCTCACCACCTTCCTCACGCCGATCGCCCTCGCCTCCGCCTGGCACGCGATCGAGGACCGCACCAAGGAGTTCGTGATCACGATGCTGCTCCTGGAGACGGGGATGCTGGGCGTGTTCGTCGCGCTCGATCTCTTCCTCTTCTTCGTCTTCTGGGAGGCGATGCTGATCCCGATGTACTTCGTGATCGGCGTGTGGGGCGGCGCCAACCGCGTCTATGCCGCCGTGAAGTTCGTCCTGTACACGATGGTCGGCTCCGCGCTCATGCTGGTCGCGATCCTCGCCCTCTACGTGCAGCACGGGGCGGCCACCGGCGCCTACACGTTCGACCTGCCGACGATCGCGCGCTGGGTGATCCCGGCCGGCCCCGGGCAGACCTTGATGTTCCTGGCGTTCGCGCTGGCGTTCGCCATCAAGGTGCCGCTCTTCCCGTTCCACACCTGGCTGCCCGACGCCCACGTCGAGGCGCCGACCGCCGGCTCCGTCATCCTGGCCGGGGTGCTGCTGAAGATGGGGACCTACGGCTTCCTGCGGTTCTGCCTGCCCCTGTTTCCCGAGGCGAGCCTGGCCTTCGCGCCGCTCGTCTTCGCCCTCGCCGTGATCGGCATCCTCTACGGCGCCTGGGTGTCGACCGTGCAGCCCGACCTCAAGAAGCTGGTGGCGTACTCGAGCGTCGCCCACCTGGGCTTCGTGATGCTCGGGCTCTTCACGCTCACGACGCAGGGGCTGGTGGGCGGCCTGATCCAGATGGTCAACCACGGGCTGTCGACGGGGGCGCTCTTCCTCATGGTGGGCATGATCTACGAGCGCCGGCACACCCGGCTCATCGCCGACTTCGGCGGCCTGTGGGCGGTGATCCCGGCCTTCTCGGCCCTCTTCCTCGTCGTCGTCCTCTCCTCCCTGGCGCTGCCCGGGCTCAACGGGTTCGTCGGGGAGTTCCTCGTGCTGCTCGGAGCCTTCCAGGTGAGCCGCCCCCTGGCGGTGCTCGCCACCAGCGGCATCATCTTCGCGGCCGTCTACCTCCTGTGGATGTACCAGCGCGTGATCTTCGGGCCGCTCCGGCACGAGGCGAACCGCCGTCTCGCCGACCTCACCCCGCGGGAGTGGGCTGTGCTGGTCCCCGTGCTGGTCTTCATCGTCTGGATCGGCGTCTCCCCGTCAACCTTCACCCGCCGGACAGAGGCGTCGATCGCGGCCCTGCTGGCCCAGGTGGAGAGCAAGGCGCGGGTGGCGCTGGTCCGATGACCGGCGAGATCGTCGTCCCCGTCGTCGGGCTCTCGGCGCTGCTGCCGGCGCTGGTGGTGGTGGGCGCCGGCGGGCTCGTCCTCCTGCTCGACCTGCTGCCTCCCCGCGCGAGCAAGGCCCACCTGGGCACCGTCGCCCTCGCCGGCCTCGTCGCCGCGCTCCTCGTCACGGTGTCCCGGTGGGGGACCGACGACCGGGCGTTCCGCGACATGGTGCTGCTCGACAACTACGCGCTCTTCTTCGACGTGGTGATCTGCTACGCGGCGGCCCTGGTCGTCATGCTCTCCATGGACTACGTGGGCCGCGAGGGCGGGGAGTCGGGCGAGTACTACGCGCTCGTGCTGTTCTCCACCACCGGGATGCTGCTGCTCGCGTCGGCCGGCGACCTCATCGTGGTCTTCCTGGCGCTCGAGCTGATGTCGCTCTCGCTCTACGTGCTCGCCGGCTTCTTCAAGACCCGGCTGGTCTCGGGCGAGGCGTCGATGAAGTACTTCCTGCTCGGCGCCTTCGCCTCCTCGTTCCTCCTCTACGGCATCGCGATGCTCTACGGTGCCACCGGCTCCACGAACCTCGATCGCATCGCCGGCTCGCCCGCCGCCCGCGACGGGGACCCCCTCTACCTGGTCGGCCTCGCCCTGCTGCTCGTGGGCTTCGGGTTCAAGATCTCGACGGTGCCGTTCCACATGTGGGCGCCCGACGTCTACGAGGGGGCGCCCACGTCGGTGACCGCCCTCATCGCCACCGGCTCCAAGGCGGCGGCGTTCGCGGCCCTCATCCGCGTGCTCGTGGTGGCGCTCCGCGGTCTCCAGCCGGACTGGACGGCCCTCCTCTGGAGCCTCGCGGTGGTGACCATGACCCTCGGCAACCTCGCGGCGCTCGCCCAGTCGAACCTGAAGCGCATGCTCGCCTACTCGTCGATCGCCCACGTCGGCTACATGCTCGTGGGGCTCGTGGCGGGCGGCGCGAGCGGGGCGGGGGCCGTCCTCTTCTACCTGCTCGCGTACACGTTCACGACCATCGGCGCCTTCGGCGTGCTGGCGCTCTGCCAGCGGGCGGGGGAGGAGGCGGTGGAGGTCAGCGAGTACGCGGGGCTGGCGCGGCGCAACCCCGTGCTCGCGGCGACGCTGGCCCTCTTCCTCCTCTCCCTGATCGGCATCCCGCCCCTGGCCGGCTTCGTCGCCAAGTTCTACCTCTTCGGGGCGGCCGTTCGCGGGGGCCATGTCTGGCTCGCCGTGATCGCGGTCCTCAACTCCGCCGTCGCCGCCTACTACTACCTGCGCGTGCTGGTCTACATGTACATGCGCGAGCCGGAGGCGGGCGGCGCGGGGTACGTGCCCTCGTTCGCCGGGGGCCTGGCCCTGGCGATCGCGCTCATCGGCGTCGTGGCGCTGGGCGTCATGCCCGCGCCCTTCGCCGATCTCGCGCAGGGCGCCGTCACCCCGCTGCTCCGGTGAGACGCGGTCGGCGCCCGGGGCGCGTCGCGCGCGGGGGCGAGGACGGCGCGGCGGGTCCGGCCGCCCGGTGAGGATCGCCCTCCCCCAGCGCGGCTGGCTCCTCGATCTGGACGGCACGGTCTACGTCGGCGACGCCCTGGTGCCGGGAGCGGCGGAGACCATCGCCGCGCTGCGGGCCGCCGGCCGCCGCGTGGCGTTCCTCTCCAACAAGCCGCTGTTCACGCGCGCGGACTACGCGGCGAAGCTCAGCCGGCTCGGGATCCCGGCCGGGCCCGAGGACGTGGTGAACTCCTCGATCGTCCTCGCGCGCCACCTGGCCGGGCTCGATCCCGGGGCGCCGGTCTTCGTCATCGGCGAGCCGCCGCTCCTCGACGAGCTCCGCGCGCACGGCTTCGAGGTGCGGAATGATCCTCGCGTGCGGTGGGTCGTCATCGCCTTCGACCGCACGTTCGACTACGGCAAGCTCACCATCGCACTGCAGGCGGTGCGTCAGGGCGCCCGGCTCATCGCCACGAACCCGGACCGCACCTGCCCCACCGAGGCGGGCGAGATCCCGGACTGCGCGGGCATGATCGCCGCCGTGGAGGCGGTCACGGGCGCGACCGTCGAGGTGATCGTCGGCAAGCCCTCGCCCATCATCCTGGAGGTCGCGCTCGCCGCCCTCGGGCTCGAGCCCGCCGACTGCGTCATGGTCGGGGACCGCCTGGAGACCGACATCGTGATGGGCAAGCGCCGGGGGCTCGCGACCGTCCTCGTCCTGAGCGGCGTGACTCGCCGCGACGACCCCCGCATCGCCGAGATCGGGCCCGACCTCGTCCTGCCCTCGCTCGCCGCCCTCGTCGATCCGCGCTGAGCCCGGATCCGGCCGGCGCCCGCCCTTGGCAACGCCCCCCGGCGGGACTATCGTTGGTGCGGGCGCGCTCGCGCCGCCGAGGAGTCCCATGAGCCCGCTGACCGCCGACTGGAGCCGCGACGTGCAGGCGCGCGGCGACGCCCTCGTCGCCTTGCGGCGGGACTTTCACCGCCACCCGGAGCTGTCGTTCGAGGAGCGCCGCACGGCGGCCGTGATCGCGGAGCGCCTGCACGCCGCGAAGCTGGAGGTGCGCACCGGCGTGGCCCGGACCGGGGTGGTGGGCATCCTCCGCGGCGACCGTCCGGGGCGCACGGTGGGGTGGCGCGCCGACATCGACGCGCTGCCGCTGACCGAGGCCGTCGACGTGCCCTTCGCCTCCGCCACCCCCGGCGTCATGCACGCGTGCGGCCACGACGGCCACGCGGCCATCGCCGTCACGCTGGCCGAGATCCTCGCCGCCCGCCGGCACGAGGTGGCGGGGACGGTCGTGTTCCTGTTCCAGCCCGCCGAGGAGGTGTTCGGCGGCGCCCGCGAGATGCTCGCGGCCGGCGTCCTGGACGACCCCCGCGTGGAGGAGGTCTACGGCCTGCACCTCACCACGCGCGCGCCCGCCGGCGTCCTCTCCGTCCGGCCCGGCCCCGCCCTCACGTCGGCCGACTTCTTCGACGTCGAGGTGACCGGGCAGGGGGGCCACGGGGCCTACCCGCACCTGTCGGCGGACCCGATCACGGCGGCGGCGCGCGTCCTCCTCGGCCTGCAGCACCTGGTCGCCTACGAGGTGGCGGCGAGCGAGGCGGCCGTGCTCACCGTCGGGCAGTTCGCGGCCGGCACCAAGCACAACGTGCTGCCCGAGCGGGCGGTGCTGCGCGGGTCCGTCCGCACGTTCTCGGAGGCGGTCCGCGCCCAGCTCAAGCGCCGGCTGGCCGAGTACGCGACGCACACCGCGCGCGCGCACCGCACCGAGGCCCGTCTGACGTTCGTGGGAGACGGCTGCCCGGTCACCGTCAACGACGCCGGGCGCGCCGCCTTCGTCCGGCGCCGCGCGGAGGCCGAGGTGGGCGCGGACCGCGTCGACGACACCGGGTCGCCGGCCAGCGACGACATGGCGCTGTTCCTGACCGCCCGGCCGGGCTGCTACTTCAACGTCGGCGCCGCCCCCGGGACGGGCGGACCGCGGCCCCACCACGCGCCGCAGTTCGCGATCGACGAGGCCAGCCTGGCCATCGGCCTGCGGACGGCCCTCGCCGTCGTCCTGGACGCGGCGCGCGGCTGACACGGTGGCGGTCGCTCCGCGTCCCTGGCCGCTGGTCGACGGCGACTTCGACGTCGTGGTCATCGGCGGCGGCATGGCGGGCGCCGGCGTCGCCCGCGACCTCGCCCTGCGCGGCCTCTCGGTGGCCCTCGTGGAGAAGGGCGACTTCGCCTCCGCCACCACGTCGCGCTCCTCGAAGCTGATCCACGGCGGTCTCCGCTACCTCGAGCTGCTCGACCTGGGGCTCGTGCGCGAGTCGCTGCGGGAGCGCGAGCGACTGCGACGGCTGGCGCCGCACCTCGTCCGCCCGCTGCCGTTCCTCGTGCCGATCTACCGGGACTCGTCCCGCAGCCTCGTCAAGGTGCGGATCGGCCTCACGCTCTACGACTGGCTCACGCCCGGCCGCAACCGCGAGCGGTACCGCGTGCTGCGCGCGGTGGACGCCCTGACCCTCGAGCCGGCGCTGCGCCCGGACGACCTGCGCGGAGCGGGCTACTACTTCGACGACCTCCTGGTATCGCCGGAGCGGCTGTGTCTCGAGAACGTCCTCTCGGCGTGCCGCCACGGCGCCCGCGCCTGGAACTACGCGGTCGTCGAGGCGCTGACGCGCGACCGGTCCGGGGCCGTCGCGGGCGTGCGCGTGCGCGACCTCCTGGGGGGAGGAACGGCGACGCTGGGGGCGCGCGTGGTGGTCAACGCGTCGGGGCCCTGGGTCGACGACCTGCGCCGGCTGGCCGGCGTGCAGGAGCGGGGCCGCCACGTGCTCCGGCGCACCAAGGGGATCCACTGCCTGCTGCCGCGCCTGACCGATCGTGCCGTGTACCAGTCGACCCGCGACGACCGCATGATCTTCGTGATCCCCTGGCGCGACTTCTCGCTCGTCGGCACGACGGACACGGACTTCGACGGCGACCTCGACCGCGTGCACGCCACGCGGGAGGAGGTCGAGTACCTGCTGGGGGAGGTGCGCCGGGCGATCGCCGATCCGCGCGTCGCGGTGAAGCACGTGGCCTACACGTACGCCGGCGTGCGGCCGCTGTCCTTCGAGGAGGGCGCGCGGGCCTCCGACGTGTCGCGCGCCCACCGGGTGGTGGAGGAGGAGGGGGGACGGTTCCTGTCCGTCACCGGGACGAAGCTCACCTGCTTCCGGAGCCTGGCCGAGTCGCTGGGCGACCGCGTCGCCCGGCGGCTCGGCCGGCCCTCGCGCGCGCGGACGGGCAACCTCACCCTCGACGGCGTCGACGAGGAGGCCGGCCGCGTCGAGGCGCAGGCCTGGCTCGACGTCACCGACGACGTGGCGGCGACGGGCCTGTCGCGCGAGACGCTGGAGACGCTGGTCGCGCTCCACGGCCGGGGGGCGGGGCGCGTCGTCGAGCTGAGCGGCAAGGTGCCGGGCGGCCGCGAGCGGCTCTGTCCCGCGAACCCCGACATCGTGGCCCAGCTGCACGTGGCCGTGCAGGACGAGCTCGCGGTCTCCCTCCAGGACGTCCTCCTGCGGCGGACCGGCATCGGGACCAGCCGCTGCCAGGGGCGCGACTGCGCCGAGGGGATCGGCCGCCGCATGGGCGCGCTCCTCGGCTGGAGCGCGCGGCGCCTGGACGCCGAGCTGGAGGCCTACCACGCGCACCTCGCCCGGGCCCACCGGTTCCGGGAGTAGCGGCGCCGCGACCCCCCGTCGCCGTGTGCTATAGTCCCGCCCGTCGGGGCGCCGGCTCACCCGGACCAGGAGGACACCCATGACGTCGTTCGTGCCGCGCTGGATCCCGTCCCTCGCGCTCGTCGCCGCCCTCGTCGTGGCCGTGCCGGGCGCGGCGCTGGCGAAGACCGAGATCCATTTCTGGCACGCCATGACCGGCCAGCTCAGCCAGGCGCTGGCCGAGCAGGCCCGGCAGTTCAACGACAGCCAGACCGAGTACGAGGTGAAGCCGCTGCGGAAGGGCAACTACGCGGAGACGCTCACCGCCGCCATCGCCGCGTACCGCCAGCGGAACCCGCCGCACATCGTCCAGGTGTTCGAGGTGGGCACGCAGACGATGCTGCTCTCGGGCGCCGTCCACCCCGTGCACGAGCTGATGCGGCAGCACGAGATCCGGGTGAACTGGGACGACTTCATCAAGCCGGTCGTCGGCTACTACACGAAGGACGGCAAGCTGTACTCGATGCCGTACAATTCCTCGACGCCGATCCTCTACTACAACAAGGACGCCTTCAAGAAGGCCGGCCTGGATCCCGAGAAGCCGCCGAAGACCTGGAAGGACGTCGAGGCGTACGCGCGGAAGATCATCGGCGCCGGCGCCGCGAAGTGCGGGTTCTCGACGGGCTGGCCCTCGTGGACCATGGTCGAGAACATGCACGCCACCCACGATCAGCCCTTCGCCACGAAGAACAACGGCTTCGGCGGCGTGGAAGGCGTCGAGCTCCTCATCAACCGGGAGTTCGGCCAGAAGCACATCGGCGCCCTCGCCGCCTGGCAGAAGGACCACGTCTACTCCTACGGCGGCCGCGCCGGCGCCGCCGATCCCCGGTTCGTGAACGGGGACTGCGCGATCTACATCCAGTCGTCGGCGCTGATCGGCGGCTTCACCCGCTCCGTCAAGTTCGACTGGGGCACGGGCGAGCTGCCGCACTGGGGGGCGCCCTACAAGAAGGCGACGTCCATCATCGGGGGCGCGACCCTCTGGGTGCTCAAGGGCAAGCCCGACGCGGAGTACCGCGGTGTCGCGCGCTTCCTGGAGTTCCTGGCGCGGCCCGAGCAGCAGATGTGGTGGCACGTCAACACGGGGTACCTGGCCATCTCCAACACCGCCGTGCGCAACCTGGAGCAGGGCTACCACTTCGTGCGGAACCCCAAACAATACACGGCCTTCGCCCAGCTCACCGGGCTCCCGCCCA
Organism: Candidatus Methylomirabilota bacterium; assembly: GCA_025922915.1. Taxonomy (GTDB): domain Bacteria; phylum Methylomirabilota; class Methylomirabilia; order Rokubacteriales; family CSP1-6; genus JAICGY01. The sequence goes on from JAICGY010000092.1 coordinate 8,269, forward strand.
TGGCGCCCCGCGCGATGCAGGAGAAGAAGGCCGCCCCCGCCCGGCCGGAGCGGGTCGCGACCCCGAACAGCTCCGGGCTGCGCCTCGGCAACTTCGTCCAGATCCGCGACGCCATCGAGAGCGAGCTGGAGAACGTCTTCGCCGGGAAGAAGTCGGTGAAGCAGGGGCTCGACGACGCGGTGGCCAAGTCCAACGCGCTGCTGAAGGAGTTCGCGGCGACGAACAAGCCGTAGCGCCGGCCCGGGGAGCGGGCCGGTGAAGCGGACGGTCTTTCGCGGTCGCCTCCTGCCGTACCTGCTCGTGCTGCCGCAGGTGGCGGTCACGATCGTGTTCTTCTTCTGGCCGGCCGCCAAGTCGCTGTGGCTGTCGCTGTACAAGTCCTCGCCGTTCGGCGGGCGCGACGTCTACGTGGGGCTGGAGAACTTCCGCGCGCTGCTGACGACGCCCGAGTACTACGACAGCGTGGTGAACTCGTTCGTGTTCGCGGGCGGCGTGACCGGGCTCAGCGTCCTCGGCGGGCTCGTGGTCGCCGGGCTGGCGAACCAGAAGATCCGCGGGCTCGCCGTCTACCGGACGGCGCTGCTGTGGCCGTACGGGATCGCGCCCGCCATCGCCGGGATCATCTTCCTCTTCATCTTCCACCCCGCGTACGGGATCCTCCCCTACGTCGTGTCGTTCGTGACCGCCTACGAGTTCAACTGGCTGCTGAAGGGCTGGGTGGCGATGACCCTCGTCGTCGTGGCCACGGCCTGGACCCACCTCGGGTACAACATCGCGTTCTTCCTGGCCGGGCTGCAGGGGGTCCCCGACTCCCTGCTGGAAGCGGCGAGCGTGGACGGGGCGGGTGGGGTCCGGCGCTTCACCGCGATCGTGCTGCCGCTCCTGTCGCCCGTGACCTTCTACCTGGTCGTCGTGAACATGGTCTCCGCCTTCTTCGGCTCGTTCGGGGTGATCCACGCCGTGACTCACGGGGGCCCCGGCGGGGCCACCGAGATCATGGTCTACAAGCTGTGGAAGGACGGGTTCATCGGCCTGAACCTGGGCTCCTCGGCCGCCCAGTCGGTGATCCTCATGGCGATCGTGATCGGCCTCACCATGCTGCAGTTCCGGGTCGCGGAGAAGAAGGTCACGTATTGAGCGGCGCCCGGGCCACCACCACGGAAGCGATCGCGGCGGCCCGGCCGGCGGCGGCGGCGCGGCCGGCCGCGGTGGAGCGGCGGCGGCGTCCGTTCCCGTGGGGCCGCCTGGTCGTCCACGCCCTGCTGATCGTCGCCGTCGCCGTGATCGCCTTCCCGCTCTACTTCGCGTTCGTGATCTCGACGCAGGAGGTGGACGAGGTCGTCCAGAAGCCGCCGCGCCTCCTTCCCTCCATCCACCTCGTGGAGAACTACGTCGAGGCCTGGCGCCGCTCCGGGATGGGGCGGCTGCTCCTGAACTCCACCATCGTGGCGGTGGCGGTGGCGGTCGGCAAGATCCTCATCTCCATGCTCTCGGCCTTCGCCATCGTGTACTTCCGTTTCCGGGGGGCCGGCCTCGTCTTCTGGATGATCTTCGTCACCCTGATGCTGCCCATCCCCGTGCGCATCCTGCCGACCTACGAGGTGATCGGGAGCCTGGGGTGGCTGGACACGTACGCCGGCCTCACGATCCCGCTCATGGCTTCCGCGACCGCCACCTTCCTGTTCCGGCAGTTCTACCTGACGGTGCCCAACGAGCTCGCGGAGGCGGCCCAGCTCGACGGCTGCGGCCCCCTCCGGTTCCTGTGGGCGTTCCTGCTGCCGCTGTCGTGGGCCAACATCGCCGCCCTCTTCGTCGTCCTGTTCATCTACGGCTGGAACGAGTACTTCTGGCCGCTGCTCATCACCAACACGGAGTCGATGCGGACGGTGGTGATCGGGCTCGAGTCGCTCATCCCGCGCTCGGGCACGGAGCTGCCGACGTGGAACCTCATCATGGCCGGCGCCATGATGGCCCTGCTACCGCCGGTGGCCGTGATCCTCTTCATGCAGCGGTGGTTCGTGAAGGGCCTCATCGAGAGCGAGAAGTAGCGTGGCCCGCCCCCTGGTCGCCGCCCACCGCGGGGGCGCGCTCCTCTGGCCCGAGAACAGCCTGCGCGCGTTCCGGGCGGCTCTCGCGCTCGGCGTCGATCTGGTGGAGCTGGACGTGCACCCGACGGCGGACGGCGGTCTCGTCGTCGTGCACGATGCCACGCTGGACCGCACCACCGACGGCTCGGGGCCGGTCAGCCAGCGGACGACGGCGGAGGCCCGGCGGCTGCGGCTGCGCGGCCCCGACGGCGCGCTCACCGACGAGCGGCTGCCGGCCCTCGACGACGTGCTGGCGCTGGTGGCGCCGACGCGCGCGGGGCTGCTCGTGGAGATCAAGGGGCCCCGGCCGGGAGTCGCGGCCGTGTGGGAGCGTCGAGGCACGGACGTGGTGCCGGTGGGGCGTGACCGGTACGAGGGGCTGGAGGAGGCGGTGCTGGACCGGCTGCAGGCGACCGGAGTGGCCGAGCGGGCGACGGTGATGGCGTTCAATCCCGAGGTCCTGTCGGCGGTGCACCGCCGGGCGCCCGAGCAGCGAACCGCCCTGCTCGTCATGGCGGCCCAGCTCGAGGCCGCCGGCGGCCGGCCTGGCGATGCGCTCGCGCACGCCGTCGCGCTCGGCGTCCGCGACCTGGGCGTCCAGTGGACGCTGGCCGACGAGTCCCTGGTCCGGGCGGCTCGCGACGCCGAGGTGGCCCTCGGCGTGTGGACGGTCAACGAGGAGACGCCGCTGCGGCACGTGGTCGCGCTGGGGGTGGCGGCCGTGACGACGGACCGGCCGGACCTCGCGCTCCGCGTGGTGGGGAGCCCGGCGTGATCGCCCGGCTGGCCGCGCTCCTCGGGATCGCGCTCGTGGCCCTCGGCGCCGGTGGCGGCCGGATCGACGTGGCGGCGCACCGGGGCGGCGCCCTCCTGTGGCCCGAGAACAGCCTGCTGGCGTTTCGCGGCGCGCTGGGTCTCGGCGCCGACTGGCTCGAGCTGGACGTCCACGCCACCGCCGACGGCGAGGCGGTCGTCATCCACGACGCGACGCTGGACCGCACGACCACCGGGCAGGGGTTCGTCGCCAGCACGCCGCTCGCCGACCTCGGCCGGCTGCGGCTCCGGGCCCGGGACGGGACGCCGACCGGCGAGCCGGTGCCGGCCCTCGACCAGGTGCTCGAGCTGGCGGCCGGCGGGCGCGCCGGCCTGCTCCTGGAGATCAAGCTCGCGGCGGACCGCGCGCGGTACCCCGGGCTCGAGGATCGAGTGCTCGCCTTGCTCCGCGCGCGCTCGCTGCTGGCGCGCACGCTCGTCATGTCGTTCGACGCCGAGACGCTGCGCCGGGTCCGGGACCTGGAGCCGGCCGCCCGGACGGTCCTCCTCGTCGGCCGGGGCGTGGCCGGCCGCGCGGGGCCCGACGCCCTCGTGCGCGCCGTTCGTGACGCCGGCGCCGGCCACCTGGGGATCGATCACCGCGCGCTCGACGCCGCCGTCCTGAAGGCCGCGCGTGCGGCCGGCCTCGGGGTCGCCGCCTGGACGGTGAACGAGGAGCCGGCGGCGCGGGCCGTGATCGACCTCGGCGTGGACATCGTGATCTCCGACCGCCCGGACCTCGTCCTCGGCCTGCTGGGGCGGGCGGCGACCCGGCCGTAGGCCGCCCGCGCCCGCATGGCGGCCGGTCGCCACGTCCTCGCCCTCGACCAGGGCACCTCGGGCAGCACGGCCCTCGTCGTCGACCCCGAGGGCGCGGTGCGGGCCCGGGGATACGCGGAGCTGCCGCAGCATTACCCGCGGCCCGGCTGGGTCGAGCACGATCCCGAGGACATCTGGCGGACGACGGGCGAGGCGGCCCGGCACGCGCTCGCGGCGGCCGGGATCACGGGCGCCGACGTGGC
>JAICGY010000093.1 GCA_025922915.1 Candidatus Methylomirabilota bacterium
CCCGACCGCCCGCTGGCACGGCAACGAGTACCTGAACCACCCCGACCACCGGGCGGCGGCCAGCGCCGCCCTCGACGCCGTTTTCCCCTCGGCGGAGACGCGGGCGATCTTCCCGGAGCTGCTCGGGGAAGGGCTCGAGCCGCACCACGTGAAGGAGGTCCTCATCGCGGGCGCCGTGACGCCGGACACCTGGGTGGACATCGGCGACACGCTCGACGTCAAGTGCGCCGCCCTCCGCGCCCACGTCTCCCAGGTCGGGAGCGGGGAGTGGGTCGAGCCGATGCTCCGCGAGTGGGCGCTGCAGGCGGGCAAGCGCACCGGCGTCGCGCACGCGGAGGCCTACCGGCGCATGGTGCTGTCCTAGCCGCGAGGAGGAGCAGGGCATGGCGACCGTGGTCGTGCGGGGCGGGGTGGAGGGGTTCGCGCAGGAGGTCGTGGTGGGGGCGCACCGGCTGACGGCGGACGAGCCGGTGGCGCAGGGGGGAACGGACACGGGGCCCACGCCCTACGACTACCTCCTGATCGCGCTCGGATCGTGAACGTCGATGACGATCGCGCTGTATGCGCGACGCAAGCAGTGGCCGCTGGAGTCGGTGACGGTGCGGCTCGAGCACTCCCGGATCCACGCCGCGGACTGCGCCGAGTGCGAGACGAAGGAGGGCCGGCTCGACCGCATCGAGCGGGAGATCGCGATGACCGGGCCGCTGAGCCCGGAGCAGCGCGCGCGGCTCCTGGAGATCGCCGAGCGGTGCCCGGTCCACCGGACCCTGACGTCCGAGATCAACATCCGCAGCCGGCTGGCGTAGCGTGGTGAGTCCGGCAAGGGAGCGAGCGATGCGAGACCTGGTCAGTCGCCTGAACGCGCTGTGCGATCCGCTGCCGTTCCAGTCCAGCTGGTACCTCAAGGACCTCGCCACCGGCCAGACGGCCGACCGCCTGGGCGACGTGGTCGTGCCGTCCGCGAGCACGCGGAAGATTTCGATCATGATGGCGGCGCTGGCGGCCGTCCAGGCCGGCAAGCTCGGTCTCGACCAGCGCGTGACGGTGGAGGCGCGCTACCAGGACAACGACTCCGGCACCTTCCAGCACCTGACGCCCGGCTTCTGGATCACGCTCCGCGACGCCCTCGTGATGATGATCATCGTCAGCGACAACACCTGCACCGGGATGGTCGTCGACCTCGTCGGCCTGGAGTCGATCCAGCGCTGGTGCGAATCCGTGGGCCTGACGCGCACGACCCATCGCTTCGGCATCCCGCCGCGCCTCGGCCGCGACCACCGCCTGGACCAGGTGACGACGACGACCCCGCGCGACCAGGGGATGCTGCTCGAGCTCGTCCTGCAGGGCACCAGCGATCCCGCCGTCGCCGCCCGCCTGGGGGTGACGCCCGAGCTCTGCCGGCTCGGGCTCGACATCCTGTCCTGGCAGAAGCTGAAGACACGGCTGCCCTCGCTGCTGCCGCTCGGGACGAAGGTCGCCCACAAGACCGGCACCGGGGCCCGTGGCTTCATGGACGCCGGGATCATCTTCAAGGGCGAGCGTCCGCTCTGCATCCTCACCGCCTACACGGAGCACGTGCCCGAGGCGCTGCCCGACGGCACGCCGGGCTTCGCCGCCGCCGCGCAGCTGATCGGGCGGATGGCGCGGCTCTGCTACGACGCGCTCGGCGCCGCGTGATGGTCCTGGACGGGATCCGCGTCGTGGAGATCGGGCAGAACCTCGCCGGCCCGGTGGCGGGCGAGATCCTGGCCCACCTGGGCGCCGACGTCCTGAAGGTCGAGCGGCCGGAGGGCGACGACGCGCGACGCTGGGGCCCGCCGTTCTGGAAGGATGTCTCGCCGGGCTTCCTCGCCGTCAACGCCAACAAGCGCTCGATCACGGTCGACCTGAAGGACCGCGAGGCGGTCGCCCGGCTCGTCGACCTGGTCGGGGAGGCGGACGTCCTGCTGCAGAACCTGCGGCCCGGCGCCCTCGACGGGCTGGGGCTCGGGGCCCCGACGCTCACGGCGCGCTTTCCGGGCCTCGTGTACTGCTCGGTGTGGGCCTTCGGCGCGACGGGCCCGCTGCGGCTCAAGCCCGGCTACGAGCCGATGGTCCAGGCCTTCTGTGGTCTCATGATGATGAACGGCGACGAGGACGGGCCGCCCACCCGCATCGGCACCTCGGTCCTCGACTACGGCACCGGGATGTGGGCGGCCATCGGCATCCTGGCCGCGCTCGTCCAGCGCCAGCACACCGGGCGCGGCTGCGTGGTGGACGCCTCGCTCTTCGAGACCGGTCTGGCCTGGCTCAAGGGCCACTACGCGAGCTACCGGGTCTCCGGCGCCGTGCCCGAGCGTCACCGCACCGGGAGCAACCGTGTCGTCCCGTTCCAGGGCTTCGAGACCAAGACGGGGCCGATCATCGTGGCCGCCGGCAACGACCGGCTCTTCGCGAAGCTGGCGGCCGTGCTGGGCCGGCCGGAGTGGGCGACCGACCCCCGCTACGCGACGAACGCCGCCCGCGTCGCCCACAAGGCCGAGCTCCTCGCCGCGATCGCCGCCGTCCTCGTGACGGGGAGCAAGGGAGAGTGGATCGACCGGCTGGAGGCCGCCGGCGTGCCCTGCGCGGTCATCCACTCGCTGCCGGAGGCGGCCGCCCAGCCCCAGACGGCGGCCCTCGGGATCCTCCAGCCGGTGCCGGGCGAGGACCTCGCGCTGATCGGGCTGCCGCTCTCCTTCGACGGCGGCCGCCCCGCCATCCGCCGCGCGCCGCCGGGCATCGGCGAGCACAACGCCGAGGTCGGGGATCCCGGCACGCGCTGGCGGGCCGCGCGCGTCACGCGGTGACGGGTCGCTCCCCCGTGTAGTCCTGCCGGTGGAAGTAGTTCGCGTTGTAGAACGCGAGCACCAGGTCGCGGTAGACCGCCGGCTCGTAGCGCGCCGGGTTGTCCGGGCCCACGCACGAGGGCAGGCACTCGATGACGCTGTCGACGTTCGGGCTGTAGAAGAACGCGATCGAGTAGCGGTCGGTGCCGGAGTCGTTGAGGACGCCGTGCGGGGTCGACAGGAACCGGTCGTTCGACCACCGCTTCATCATGTTGCCCAGGTTGACCAGGAAGGTCCCGGGAATGACGGGCGGGGCGAGCCACTCACCGTCGGGCAGACGGACGGCCAGGCCGGGGACGTCCTCGCGGGCCAGGATCGTGATGAACGAGTTGTCGGTGTGCGGGCCCTGGCCGAACTGCTCGTCGTCGTCCGTCTCCTGCGGCGGGTAGTGCAGGAAGCGCAGGGTGATGTGGGCCTCGTTCCGGAAGAACGGGGCGAAGAACTCCGCCGGCAGGTCGAGCGCGCGGGCGAGGACGGGCAGCATGCGCTCGCCGGCGCCCTCCAGGGTCCGGAGGTAGCGCACCATGGCCGCCCGCATCGTCGCGTGCCCCCCGGGCCACCGGTTGCGGCCGCGGAGCGGCGTGCCGGCGACCACGTCGGGGTGGTCGTCGGGCCGGTCGTGGCTGATGAAGAAGCTCTCGTTGAAGTTCGGCCGCGTCGCCTTGTGGACCGTCGAGGCGCGCTGCATGCTGGCGTTGACGGGCAGGTAGCCGATGTTGTTCTCGTCGAGCCGCAGCCGGAGCTTCTCCTCGAGGGGCAGTGCGTGGAACTCCCGGGAGGCCGCGAAGGCGTCGTCCATCACCCCGGGCGGCACGCCGTGGCCGGCGAGGTAGAAGAAGCCGATGCGCTCGCTCGCCTCGCGCACCCGGCTCCCCACGGCGTCCAGCCCGCCCGGCTCGCCCCGGAAGGCGGGCCCGAAGTCGATCACCGGGATGGCGCGCGTGGCCTCCTCGACGTCCTTCACCGCGAGGGACTTGAAGACGTTCATCGTGCGGCCTCCCGGTCCTTCAGGACCCGTCGCAGGATCTTGCCGGACGGCGTCTTCGGCACGGCGTCGAGGAACTCGACGGCGCCCGGCGCCTTGTAGGTGGCGAGCCGGCCCTTGACGAACGCCACCACCTCGTCGGCGGACAGCCGCTCGTGGCCGGGCTTGCGGACGACGAACGCCTTCGGGACCTCGCCCGCCTCCGGGTGCGGGACGCCGATGACGGCGGCGTCGGCGATCCCGGGATGCTCGACGAGCAGGGCCTCGATCTCGGCGGGCGCGACGCCCAGCCCCTTGTACTTGATCATCTCCTTCTTGCGGTCCTGGATGAAGGCGTAGCCGTGCTCGTCCACGTAGCCGATGTCGCCGCTGTAGTACCAGCCGTCGCGGATGGCGGCCGCGGTCGCCTCCGGCGCCTTCCAGTAGCCCTGCATGATCTGCGGGCCGCGGATGCAGATCTCGCCCACCTCACCGGGCGCCAGCACGCGCTCCCCCGTCTCCACGTCGACGACGCGCTGCTCGGTGTCGTGCACCGGCACCCCGGCGGAGTCCAGCACGATCAGGCTCTCGTCGTGCACCGGGTTGAGATGGGTGACGGGCGAGGCCTCCGTCATCCCGTATCCCTGGATCACGGGCACCCCGGTGAGCTCCCGGAAGCGCCGGGCCAGCTCGGGCGGCGTCGGGGCCGCGCCGACCATCGTGAACCGGAGGCTCGAGAGGTCGTACTTCCCCAGCTCGGGCCAGTTCGAGAGCATGAGCAGCACCGGCGGCACCGCGAAGAACAGGGTGACGCGGTGCCGCTCCACCAGCCGCATGCACTCCACGGGCTCGAAGCGCTCCATGAGCACGCTGGTGGCGCCGCGGTACACGGCGCCACCCATCAGCATGACCCCGTAGATGTGGTAGAGCGGCAGGAACAGCATCAGCCGGTCGACCGGGCGCAGCCGGAGGGCGGCGACGAACTGGATGTTGTTCGTCACGAGGTTGCGGTGGGTGAGCATCACGCCCTTGGGCAGGCCCGTGGTACCGCTGGAGTAGGGGAGCGCGACGAGGTCGTCGAGCCCGGCGCCCGCCGCCGGCGGCGGCGTGGCGGGCTCGTCGGCGACGAGGTCGGCGAAGGCGCGCGCGCCGCCCGGCGGCGGGCCGTCGCCCACGGCGATGACGTGCCGGAGCCTGGGCGTGCGCGCCCGCACGGTCTCCACCAGCGGGACCAGCGCCGTGTGGACGACGACGGCGGCGGCCTCGGTGTCGTTCAGCTGGTACTCGATCTCGCGCTCGCGGTAGGAGGGGTTCATCGGGCTCGCGACGGCGCCCACGCGGGCGATCGCGTAGAAGGCGATCACGTACTCCGGGCAGTTGGTGGTCAGCAGGCAGACCCGGTCGCCCCGGCGGACGCCGAGCCGGGCCAGCGCGCGGGCGAGCCGGTTCGTCAGCGCCTCCAGCTCCCGGTAGGTGAGGCTCACGTCGCGGAACACCAGGGCGACCTCGTCCGGCGCCCGCCCGGCGCCCTCGGTGAGCATGCGGTCGTAGGGCATCTCCGGGTAGTGGAGCGCCGGCCGGAAGAGGTCGGGACGGCTCATCTGTGGCGTGCCCATCGAGGCCTCCGTGCGAGCGTGACCTTATCACGGCCAGCGCTCCGGTAGAATCGCGGTCCAGGAGGTGGGGATGACGGAAGCGCTGCCCTCGCATGCGCGCGTGGTCGTGGTGGGCGGCGGCATCGCCGGCTGCAGCGTCGCGTATCACCTGGCCCGGCTGGGGTGGACCGACGTCGTCCTGCTCGAGCGGCGGGACATCTCCTGTGGCACCACCTGGCACGCGGCCGGCCTGGTGGGCCAGCTCCGGGCCACGCAGAACCTCACCCGGCTCGCCCGGTACGGCGCCGACCTCTACGAGCGGCTGGAGGCGGAGACGGGCCAGGCCACGGGATTCCGGCGCCCCGGCAGCGTCAGCCTCGCGCGCACGCCCGAGCGGATGGTCGAGCTCAGGCGGGCGGCGTCGATGGCCCGCTCCTTCGGCGTCGAGGTCGAGCCGATCACGCCCGCCGAGGCGGGGCGGCGCTGGCCGCTGATCCGCACCGAGGACCTCGTGGGGGCGGTCTGGCTGCCGCGCGACGGCCGGACCAACCCCATCGACACGACGCGGGCGCTGGCGAAGGGCGCGCAGATGGCCGGGGCCCGGATCATCGAGGACACCACGGTCACCGGCGTGCTCCGGCGCCACGGCGCCGTGGCCGGCGTGCGCACGGCGCGGGGCGACATCGCCTGCGAGGTCCTGGTGAACTGCGCCGGCATGTGGGCGCGCGAGGTCGGCCGGATGGCGGGCGTCGCGGTGCCGCTCCACGCCTCGGAGCACTTCTACGTCGTCACCGAGCCCATCGCGGGCGTGACCGCCGACCTGCCCGTCCTGCGCGACACCGACGGCTACATCTACGTGCGGGAGGAGGTGGGCGGCCTGCTCATGGGCGGTTTCGAGCCGGTGGCCAAGCCGTGGGGCATGGCGGGCATTCCCGAGGACTTCGCCTTCTCGCTGATCGCGGAGGACTGGGACCACTTCCAGGTCCTGATGGAGCAGGCCATCGTGCGCATCCCCGCGCTGGAGACCGCGCCCATCCGCCGGCACGTCAACGGCCCCGAGAGCTTCACGCCCGACGGCCGCTACCTGCTCGGCGAGGCGCCCGGCTGCCGCGGGTTCTTCGTGGCCGCCGGCTTCAACTCGATCGGCATCGCGTCGGGCGCGGGGGCGGGCAAGGCCGTGGCGGAGTGGATCGTGGGCGGCGAGCCGCCGATGGACCTGTGGGACGTCGACATCCGCCGGGTGGCGCCCTTCCAGGCCGGCCCGCGGTACCTCCGCGATCGCACGGTGGAGATGGTCGGGCTGGCCTATGCGATGCACTGGCCCTTCCGCCAGCCCGAGACGGCGCGCGGGGTCCGGCGCAGCGTCCTCCACGACCGCCTCGCCGCCCGCGGCGCCTGCTTCGGGGTCGTCATGGGCTGGGAGCGCGCGAACTGGTACGCGACGGGCGGCCGGGAGCCGCGGTACGTCTACAGCTACGGGCGGCAGAACTGGTTCCCGTGCGCGGCCGAGGAGCATCGCGCCGTCCGCGAGGCGGTGGGTCTCTTCGACCAGTCCTCGTTCGCGAAGTTCCAGCTGCAGGGGCCGGACGCGCTGCGGGTGCTGCAGCGCCTCTGTGCCAACGACGTCGACGTCCCGGCCGACCGGATCGTCTACACGCAGATGCTCAATCGCCACGGGGGTATCGAGGCCGACCTGACGGTCACTCGCCTCGCCGAGGACGCGTTCCTGATCGTCACCGCCGCCGCCGCCGCCACGCGCGACGCCGACTGGATCCGCCGCCACGTCGACGGCGCCAGCGCCGCGCTCACCGACGTGACGTCGGCGTACGCCGTCCTCGGCTTGATGGGCCCGCACTCGCGCGCGCTGCTCGGGCGCCTGACCGACGCGGACCTGTCGAACGACGCGTTCCCCTTCCTCACGTCGCGCGAGATCGCCGTCGGCTACGCCCCCGTGCGCGCCCAGCGGATCACCTACGTCGGGGAGCTCGGCTGGGAGCTCCACGTGCCCACCGAGTGCGCCCCCGCCGTGTACGACGCGGTCGTCGAGGCCGGCGAGCCGTTCGGGCTCCGCCACGCCGGCTATCACGCGATGGACTCGCTGCGCATCGAGAAGGCCTACCGCGCCTGGGGCCACGACCTGGGCTCCGAGGACACGCCGCTGGAGGCCGGCCTGGGGTTCTGCGTGCGCTTCGACAAGCCGGGGGAGTTCCTCGGGCGCGCCGCGCTCCTGGCCCAGCGCGCGAAGCCGCTGGCGCGGCGCCTGGTGGTCTTCACGCTCGAGGATCCCGAGCCGCTCGTCTACCACGACGAGCCGATCTGGCGCGACGGCGCGCTGGTCGGCCGCATCACCTCCGGCGCCTACGGCCACACCGTGGGGCGCGCGGTGGGGCTCGGCTACGTCGCGCACCCGGACGGCGTGACGGACGGCTGGATCGCCGGCGGCCGCTGGGAGCTCGAGATCGCCTGCGAGCGCGTGCCGGCCCGCGCCTCCCTGGCGCCGCCGTACGATCCCAAGTCGCTGCGCGTACGAGGGTAGCCGGGCTGCGCGCCGCGCGTGCTATAGTGCCGCCGGCGTCACGCGCGCCCACCGTGCCCATCGCCGCCCTGAAGGAGAACGACATGATCGTCTGGATGCGATGCTCCCTCCCTTCGCTCGCCGTGCTGGTGCTCGGGACCCTCCTCGGCGTCGTCCCGGCGGCGGCGCAGGCGCCGGTGAAGATCACCCTGTGGCACGCCATGGGGGGCGCCCGCTACGACGCGATCACCAAGGAGATCGCGGCCGGCTTCAACAAGGCCTACCCGAACTATGTGGTCGAGCCGCTGTACACCGGGAAGTACGGCGAGGTCGTGACCAAGGCCATCGCCGCCGTGCGCGCGGGCGACCCGCCGCACATCGTGCAGGTGTTCGAGGTCGGCACGCAGACCATGCTCGACTCCGGGGCGATCATTCCCGTGACCGAGCTGGTGAAGCCGGGCGACATCGACTTCGCGGACTACATCGAGCCCATCCTGAACTACTACACGGTGGGCGGGAAGCTCGCGTCGATGCCGTTCAACTCGTCGACCGCGATCATCTACTACAACAAGGACATCTTCCAGAAGGCCGGGCTCGACCCCGACACCCCGCCCCGCACGTACCAGGACCTGGAAGCGATGGGCCGCAAGATCGTCGGTTCGGGGGCGGCGCCGGCGGCCATCTCGTTCGGCTGGCCGTCCTGGATGCTCGAGCAGGCGCACGCCATGCACGACAAGCCCTACGCGAACAACGACAACGGCCGCAAGGGCCGCGCTACCCGCGTGCGCTTCAACGAGCCCTTCGGCGTGAGCGTGCTCGAGCGCTGGAAGCGCTGGGCGGACGAGAAGCTGCTCGCCTACGGCGGCCGCGAGTACGCGCCGAACAAGGCCTTCCTCGCCGGCCAGGTCGCGATGCTGATGCAGTCGACCTCCCAGGTCACGACGATCGAGAAGGCGGCGACCTTCCGGGTGGGCACCGGGTTCCTGCCCCGCATCGAGGGACAGCCGGCCGGCAAGTCCGTCATCGGAGGGGCGTCGTTCTGGGTGCTGAAGGGCAAGGGGCGGAGCGAGCAGGAGCGCGACGCCATCGTGAAGTTCTTCAAGTTCATCGCGCAGCCCGAGGAGACGGCGAAGTGGCACATGAGCACCGGGTACTTCCCGGCCACGAAGACCGCCGTCGGCCTCCTCCAGCGGCAGGAGTGGTTCCGCAAGCACCCGAACCACGAGACGGCGTTCAAGCAGATCCAGGAGGGCCCGGACACCTCCAACACCCGGGGCGTGCTCCTCGGCAACTTCGTCCAGATCCGCAACATCACCGACACCGCCATCGAGAAGGCGCTCGCCGGCCGGCTCTCCCCGAAGGCCGCGCTCGACGAGGCGGCGCGGGAAGCCGACAACCTGCTCGAGGAGTACAACCGGATCCACGGCGGGAAGTAGCGCCCGCCCCGCGCGATGGAGGGGAGGTTCCCGGACCGCGTCCTGCCCTACCTCCTCCTCCTCCCCTCCATCGCGATCATCGTCGTCTTCCTGATCGTTCCCGCCGTGGAGGCCCTCCGGCTGTCGCTGTTCGAGGTGGCGCCGTTCTCCGGGCGCGCGCGCTTCGTGGGGCTCGACAACTTCCGCGAGCTGCTGACCTCGGAGGTGTACCGGGCCAGCCTCGGCGTGTCCCTGGTCTTCGCGCTCGGGATCGTGACGCTGGGGCTGACCGCCTCCCTCGCCATCGCCGTGCTCGCGAGCCAGCCGCTGCCCGGCGCCGGTCTCTGCCGCACCGCCCTGCTCTGGCCGTACGCCCTGTCGCCGGCGGTCGCGGGGACCATCTGGGCCCTGATGTTCGACCCCGCCACCGGGCCCGCCACCGTCGCCATCCGCGCCGTCACCGGGCTCTCGCCGAACTGGATGATGGACGGCGGCTACGCCCTCGGCGTCGTCGTCGTGGCCGGCGCCTGGAAGATGCTGGGATTCAACATCGTGTTCTTCCTCGCCGGGCTGCAGGCGGTGCCGCGCGAGCTGAAGGAGGCGGCCCAGGTGGACGGCGCGGGGACGGGGCGGGTCTTCTGGCGCATCACGTTCCCGATCCTCTCGCCGGTGACGTTCTTCCTGCTCGTCATGAACTCGCTGTACGCGTTCTTCGAGGTGTTCGGCCTCATCGACGTGATGACGCAGGGCGGCCCGGGCGGGGCGACGGACATCCTCGTCTACCGGCTGTACGAGGACGCGTTCATCGCCGCCCGGTGGGGGATCGCGTCCGCGCAGTCGATCCTGCTCTTCGTCATGGTGGGCGTGCTGACGCTCGTCCAGTTCCGCTTTGCGGGGCGGCTCGTGTTCTATGGCTAGGGCCCGGGCCCCGCGGCTGGCGTCCCAGGCGCTGCTCGCGCTGGCCGCCCTCGTCGTCGTCTTCCCGGTGCTCTACGCGGCGCAGATCAGCACGCTGACGTTCCAGGAGGTGTTCGTCTTCCCGCCGCCCCTGCTGCCCGGCCGGGCCTTCCTCGACAACCTGCGCGAGGCCTGGGAGAAGGTCGGGCTCGGCCGGCTGCTGCTCAACTCGGCCGGCATCGCCGCCGCCGTCGCGACCGGCAAGATCGTGCTCTCGCTCATGGCCGCGTTCGCGTTCACCTACTTCCGCGACTTCCCGGGCAAGCGGGTTTGCTTCGTCCTCATCCTCGTCACGCACATGCTGCCGCTGCCGGTCCGGATCGTGCCGACCTTCCAGCTCATGCACGACTTCGGCTGGGTGGACTCCTACCAGGCGCTCACCGTGCCGTTCTTCGCGAGCGCCACCGGGACCCTCCTCTTCCGGCAGTTCTTCCTCACCGTGCCCCCCGCGCTGAGCGAGGCCGCCCGCGTCGACGGGGCGGGCCCCATCCGGTTCCTGCTGCGGATCCTGCTGCCGCTGTCCGCGAACAACCTGGCGGCGCTCTTCCTGGTCGAGTTCCTCTACATGTGGAACGAGTACCTCTGGCCGCTCATCATCACGACCTCGGACGAGATGCGGGTGGTCCAGATCGGCATCAAGATGCTGGTGGCGACCGATGCCCAGGCAGAGTGGAACGTCATCATGGCCGGCGTGGTGGTGGCGATGCTGCCCCCCCTGCTCGTGCTCCTCGCGCTCCAGCGCAGCTTCGTCCGGAGCATCGCGCTCGGCACCGAGAAGTAGCGCCGCCGCCTCCGCCGCCCGGCGCCCGGTCCGCCCGCCCGTCCCCTGAGGCCTCGCCGCCCCACCTGAGGCGCCCGGGCTACGTCTCCGCCGTGACCGGAGGGCCCGAAGTCGCCGATTCTCGAGGAAACCCGCGCCGGCACCGTCGATGCACGGACCGGCGGGGAGGTGGCGACAAGTCAGGCGACCTCATACGTCCGGTGGTTCCGGGACATCAGTGCCGACGAGGTGCCACTGGTCGGCGGCAAGAATGCCTCGCTCGGGGAGCTCTATCGCGAGCTGAGGACGGCCGGCGTCCGCGTGCCGGACGGGTTTGCCGTCACCGTCGACGCCTATCGGGCCGTGGTCGAGTCCGGGAGGCTCCACGAGCGCATCGCCAGGCCTCCTCCGGGACACAGGCCGAGGCGATGCGAAGGAGGCCGTCATGAACGCAGGTGACCTGATGACGCCGGATCCGGTGACCGTGGCGCCGGAGACGAGTGTCGCACAGGTGATGGACCTCATGCGCGAGCTGGAGATCCGGCACGTTCCCGTCGTGACGGGCGGCGCGCTCGTCGGCATGGTCAGCGACCGCGATCTGGTCCAGTTCGACATCGGCCGCCTGCTGAACGTGGAGGGGGCCGAGGCGCTTCGCCACGAGCTGGGAACGCCGGTGGTGAGGATCATGAGCTCCGACGTGATCTCGGTGAATCGCGAGACCGAGCTGGACGACGTCGTCGAGCTGCTGCTCGAGCACCGCATCGGCGCCCTCCCGGTGGTCCGATCCGATGGTGCCGAAGTGGTCGGCATCGTGAGCTACATCGACGTGTTGCGCGCGCTCCGGGATCTCCTCGAGCAGGGAGAATGACGATGAAGACGCTCCAGCACG
>JAICGY010000094.1 GCA_025922915.1 Candidatus Methylomirabilota bacterium
CCGTGAGCGGCTGGGAGCAGAAGTGCCGGGCGGCCGGCATGGACGGCTATCTCGCCAAGCCCATCACCTCCGACCTCCTGAGGGCGACGATCGCCCGCCACGTCGTCGTGAGCGCGGGTGACGGTCCGGCGACGCCGATGGACGCGGCGCGGGGGCTCCGCCAGGCGGCCGGGGACGAGGTCCTCGTGAAGGAGCTGGCCCATCTGTTCGTCGGCGACTGCCCCAAGCACCTGGACGAGCTCGGGCAGGCCCTGGACGCCGGCGACGCCCCGCGACTGCAGCGCGCCGCGCACACCCTGAAGGGAGCGGTGGGGGCCTTCGGCGGGACGGAGGTCCAGGAGCTCGCCGCCCGGCTCGAGGCCCTCGGCCGCGACGGGGCGCTGGAGGCGGCCCGCCCGCTGCTCCCCGCCCTCCAGGATGCGCTCGCCCGGATCGTGGAGGCCTTCGCCCGGCAGCGCTGGATCGACCCGGTCCCCCCCGGATTCCGGACGCCCTGATCCCGCATGCTATAGTCCTGGCGGCGTCGGCGCCCCGCGCGTGCCGGTGCCGTCTCGCATGGACGCCGGCCTCCGACACGAGATCGAGACCCGCACGGCGCAGACGCCGCCGGACGACCCCCGCGCGTGGACGCGACGCCGCCTCGCCCCGGCCGACTGGCTGGTCAGCGTGCCGCCGGCGTGCGTGGCGGAGCTCGACGCCGTCGTGGCGCGCCTGCGTCCCTCGCCCCCGCCCGCCGAGAGCCTGGTCCCCGGCGACTTCGACCTGGAGGCGTGCGCGGCCCTGATGGCGGAGGTGCGCGCCCGCCTCCTCGCGGGGCCGGGCCTCGCCGTCGTCGACCGCATCCCGGTCGAGCGCTACGGCTGGCGCGAGAACCAGGCGATCGGCTGGCTGCTGGCGAGCATGCTCGGGCCGGTCGTCGCCCAGAAGCGCGACGGGACACGGCTGTACGACGTGAAGGACCTCGGCAAGACCCTGGAGTACGGCGTGCGCCGCTCGATCACCAACCTCGACCAGCCGTTCCACACCGACGGGCCGTGGCTCGCGATCCCGGCGGCCTTCGTCGGCCTGTTCTGCCTGCAGCCCGCGGTCGACGGGGGGCTGAGCCGGTTCGTGAGCCTCCTGACGGCGCACGAGACGATGCAGCGCCGAGCGCCCGAGCTGCTCGCCCGGCTGTACCGGCCGTTCCGGTGGGACCGCCAGGCGGAGCACGGGCCCGACGAGCCGCGGTTCTCCACGCACCCGGTCTTCGCCCGGGCCGCCGACGGCCGCCTGGTGGCCCGCTACTACGAGGACTACATCCACCAGGGCCACGCCCTCGCCGGGGAGCCCCTCGACGATGCCGGCCGGGAGGCGCTGGCCGCCCTGCGCGCCATCGTGGACGCGCCGGCGAACTGGGTGGAGTTCTGCATCGAGCGAGGACAGTTCCAGTACCTGGACAATCGCCAGTTCGCCCACAGCCGCACCGCCTTCCGCAACGCCGCCGATCCGGCGCTCCACCGCCACATGCTGCGGTTCTGGAACCGCCCGGAAGGCGGTCTGGACCTCGAGGACCGGCTGCTTGCCTGACCTCGTCCCTGCGCTCACGCCGGGTACCGCCCTCTACTGCGCGCTGGTCCTCTTCGTCGCGTACCTGATCCGCGGGATCGCGGGCTTCGGATCGGGCCTGGTGGCGGTGCCGCTCCTGTCCCTCGTGGCGCCCGTCACCGCCGTCGTCCCGCTGGTCGTCTCGCTCGACTACATCGGGTCCGCCAGCCAGGGGATGAAGAACGTGGATCGCATCGCGTGGCGGGAGCAGGCGGCCCTCGTGCCCTTCATGCTCGTCGGCATCGCCAGCGGGCTCGTCCTGCTCTGGTCCCTGCCCGCCGCCGCCCTCGCTCGCGCGCTCGGCATCTTCGTCATCGCCTTCGCCATCTACCAGTGGCTCCCGCTGCCGCCGCTGCGCGGCTCGCGGCTCTACGCCACCGCGTTCGGCGTGCTGGGGGGCCTCGTCGGGACGGTGTTCGGCACCGGGGGCCCCTTCTACGTGATGTACCTGAACCTCCGCGCGCTCGAGAAGTCGGCCTTCCGCGCGACCTTCGCGACGAACTTCCTCATCGACGGCGGCGTCCGGCTGGCCGCCTACGCCTCGATGGGCCTCTTCCGCGTGGCACTCCTGGTCCACCTGGCCCTGGCGCTGCCGATCGCCGCCGCCGGGCTGTACGTGGGCGGGCGGATCCACACCGGCCTCCCGCCGCGCGCCTTCGTCCACCTGATCGGCGCGCTCCTCCTGGCGAGCGGGATCGGCCTGCTGCTGCGCGGCTGAACCCGGACGGGCACGCCCGGCGCGTCGCCCTTGACGGGGCGCCGTCCCCGTGATCTCTAGTCCGACGTACCGGCGGGCGCGCCAGCCCGCCGGGCGCCGCGGGCATCGATGGCGAAAGGAGCCAGCCGTGAAAGCAGCCGTGTGCTTCGAGCCGAACGGGCGCCTGGACGTGGTGGACGTGGAGCAGGAGCCGCCCCGGGCCGGCGAGGCCCGCGTGAAGGTCATGGCGGCCGGCGTCTGCCACAGCGACTGGCACATCATGAACGGCGACTGGCAGGTCCCGCTGCCCATGGTGCTCGGCCACGAGGCGGCCGGCGTCGTCGAGGAGGTCGGCCCGGGCGCCGCGAGCGTGCGGCCGGGCGATCACGTCATCTTCTCCTTCCGTCCGCACTGTGGCCGCTGCCTCTACTGCTCCATCGGCCGCTCGATCCTCTGCGACGGCCACACGTCGCCGCGCTGGCTGATGCTCGACGGCACCCACCGCCTCCGCCGCAACGGCACGGGCCTCAACCAGATGGCCCGGATCGGGACGTTCGCGGAGGCCGTGGTCTGCCCGGCCGAGATGCTCGTGCCCATCCGCAAGGAGATGCCGTGGCCCCAGGCCGCCCTCCTCGGCTGCTGCGTGCCGACCGGCTGGGGCGCCGTCAACCGCTGCGCGCGGGTGGAGGCGGGCGCCAGCGTGGTCGTCATCGGGTGCGGGGGGGTGGGGCTCAACATCGTCCAGGGCGCCCGGCTGGCCGGAGCGGGCATGATCGTCGCGTGCGACCTGCTCGACAGCAAGCTGGCGCTCGCGCGCACGTTCGGCGCCACCCACCTGCTCGATGCCTCCCGCGAGCCGGTGGTGGACCGCGTGCGCGCGCTCACCGGCGGCCGGGGCGCGGACTACGCGTTCGACGGCATCGGCAGCGAGGCGACGACGCTCCAGATCCTCGACGCCGTCCGCCCGGGTGGCACCGCGGTGATCGTGGGCATGGCGCCGATGGCGACGCGGGCGCCCATCCCGCCCTACCTCATGGCCCTGCAGGAGAAGACGCTCCGCGGCACCATGTACGGCTCGGTGCGGCCCAACCTGGACTTCCCGATCCTGGTCGACCTCTACCTCGAGGGCCGGCTCGCCGTCGATCCCCTCGTGAGCCGCACCTACAAGCTGGAGGAAATCAACGACGGCTTCGCGGCGATGCGCGGCGGCCAGGTGGCCCGCGGCGTCGTCGTGTTCTCGTGACGGGACGCGGAGGACGGCCATGACGCTCGGCGGCCAGGTGCTGGAGAGTCTCTACACGACGATGGTCAAGATCCGCCGCTTCGACGAGCGGACGGTGGAGCTGTTCAACCAGGGGCTGGTCAAGGGCACCGCCCACTCCTACGTCGGTGAGGAGGCGGTGGCGGCGGCCGCCTGCGCCGCCCTCCGCGAGGACGACTACATCGTGGGCACCCACCGCGGCCACGGCCACTGCATCGCCAAGGGCGCGCGGGTGGACCGGATGATGGCCGAGCTCATGGGCCGCGAGGACGGCTACTGCCGTGGCCTGGGCGGCTCGATGCACATCGCCGCCCTCGACCTCAACATCCTCGGCTGCAACGGCATCGTCGCGGCCGGGCTCCCCATCGGGACCGGCGCCGCCCTCGCCTGCCGCATCCGCAAGACCGACCGGGTCGTCGTCGCCTTCTTCGGCGACGGGGGCGCCAACCAGGGCGTGGTGCACGAGGCGATGAACCTGGCCGCGGTCTGGCGGCTGCCCGTCGTCTTCCTCTGCGAGAACAACCAGTACGCCCTGTCGACCGCGAGCGCCCGCACCACGGCGGGCGAGATCGCGGGCCGGGCGGCCGCCTACGCCATCCCCGGCGCGCGCGTCGACGGCAACGACGTCCTCGCCGTTCACGAGGCGGTGCGCACCGCGGTGGCGCGGGCGCGGCGGGGCGAGGGCCCGTCGCTGATCGAGGCGGTCACCTACCGGTGGGGCGGCCACAGCATGCGCGCCAACCTCCCCGACTACCGCACGAAGGACGAGGAGCGCGCCTGGATCGAGCGCGACCCGATCGCGCGCTTCGCCGCCCACCTGGTGGACGGCGGCCACGCGACCCCCATCCGACTGAAGGAGCTGGAGGAGGGCGTCGAGGCGGAGCTCGACCGGGCCATCGCGTTCGCCGCCGCGAGCCCCGAGCCGACCGTCGCCCTGATGGAGCAGGCGGTCAGCGCGCCGCACCGCGCGGGAAGCGAGCCGGGGGCGGGCGGCGGGCGCGAGCTCACGATGGCCGAGGCGCTCAACGAGGCGCTCCACCAGGAGATGCAGCGGGACGAGCGGGTCTTCGTCATGGGCGAGGACGTCGGGCTGATCGGCGGCATCTTCCAGGTGACGCGCGGGCTCCGCGAGCGGTTCGGCGAGGACCGCGTGCGCGACACGCCGATCTCCGAGGCGACCTTCGTCGGCGCGGGCGTCGGCGCCGCCATCGCCGGCCTCCGCCCCGTCGTGGAGATCCAGATCTGGGACTTCGTCGCGGTCACCATGGACCAGGTCGTCAACCAGGCGGCCAAGTTCCGGTTCATGCTGGGCGGACAGCCGACGGTCCCGCTGGTGATCCGCGGCCCGCAGGGCGGCGGCATCCGGCTGGCCGCCCAGCACTCGCAGAGCCTGGAGGCCTGGTTCGCCCACGTGCCGGGGCTGGTGGTCGTCGCCCCCGCCACGCCGTACGACGCCAAGGGGCTGCTCGCCTCCGCCATCCGCGACGACAACCCGGTGATCTTCCTCGAGCACAAGGCCCTGTACGCCAGCCGGGGCCCGGTGCCGGAGCCGCCGTACGCCATCCCGCTGGGGAAGGCCGACGTCAAGCGCGAGGGCCGGGACGTGACCGTCGTCGCCATCCAGTCGATGGTGCCGCGGGCCCTGGCCGCCGCCGCCGAGCTCGAGAAGGAGGGCATCAGCGTGGAGGTGATCGACCCGCGGACCCTCGTGCCCCTCGACGAGGCGGCCATCCTCGCCTCGGTGGCCAGGACGCATCGCCTCGTGGTCGCGCACGAGGCGGTCAAGCGCGGCGGCTTCGGGGCGGAGATCGCGGCGATCATCGCCGAGACGGCGATCGACGAGCTGGACGCGCCGATCGTTCGCGTGGGCTCCCGCGCCGTCCCCATGCCGTACAACGACGGCCTCGAGCGCGCCACCATCCCGACCCCGGCGGACATCGTCGACGCCATCCGGCGGGTGCTGTAGCGGGAGGACCCCGGGACGCCGAGCGCGTGAAGGGGAGGTCTCCGGCGGCGGCGGGCGGCCGCCTACCGTCCCCCCGTCCCGGGGGCGGTCTCGACCCGGGCGCGATGGCGGTCCTGCTGCTCCTCTGCGCGATCTGGGGCTTCACGCAGGTCACCATCAAGGTCGCCAACAGCGGCCTGTCCCCGCTCTTCCAGGCCGGGCTCCGGTCGGCCGGGTCGGCCCTGCTGCTGTGGGCGTGGGCGGCCGCGCGCGGCGTGCCGCTGTTCCAGCGGGATGGCTCCCTCGGCCACGGCGCGCTGATCGCCGGGCTCTTCACGGCGGAGTTCGTCCTGCTCTACCAGGGCCTCGTCCACACGACCGCCGCCCGTGCCGTGCTCTTCATCTACACCGCGCCCTTCGTGGTGGCGATCGGCGCGCACCTGTTCGTGCCCGGCGAGCGGCTGCACCCGCTCAAGGGGGCCGGCCTCGCCTGTGCGTTCGCCGGTATCGCGCTCGCGTTCGGCGACGCCCTGCGCCTGCCGACGCGGCAGGAGCTGCTGGGGGACGTGATGGAGCTGGGGGCGGCGATCTGCTGGGGGGCGACGACCGTGGTCATCAAGGCCAGCCGTCACCGGACGCTCAGCCCGGAGAAGACGCTCTTCTACCAGCTGGCCGGCTCCGCCGGGGTGCTGCTCGTGCTGTCCCCGCTCGTCGGCGAGCCGGGCGTGATCGATCCCCGCCCCGCGGTCGTCGCCTCGCTCGTCTACCAGATCGTGGTCGTCGCCTTCGCGTCCTACCTGACCTGGTTCTGGCTGCTCAAGCACTACCCTGCGGGGGAGCTCTCGGCCTTCTCCTTCTTCACCCCTCTGTTCGGCATGCTCGCCGGCGCCCTCGTCCTGGACGACCCCGTCACCCCCGCCCTCGCGCTCGCCATGGGTCTCGTCGCCGCCGGCATCTACCTCGTCAATCGCCCCCCGAGGCGCGCGGGACCACCGTTCAGCGTCGAGCCGGGGGGCGCGGCTTGAGCTCGATCAGGTAGCCGTCGGGATCGCGCAGGTAGAGGGAGGGCCCGTCGCCGAACGCCCCCCGGCGCTGCACGACGTCGCCCTCGAGCGTCACGCCGCGCCGGCGCAGGCCGTCGGCCACCGCCCGCAGGTCGTCGCAGCGGATGGACAGGCACACGTGGTCCACGCCGCCGCCGCCCGTCGGCTCGCCGGGAGCCGCCGGCAGCAGGTCGATGAGGGCCTCCCCGAAGCGGAGCTGCACGAGCTGCACGCGCTCGTTGACGTGGTCCAGCGTGCCGCCGAGCGTCTGGCAGTAGAAGCGCTGCGAGGCAGCCTGATCCCGCACGCGGAGCACCACGTGGTCGAGGCCGAGCGGGGTGAACATGGCGGCTCCCTCCCGCGGGGGCTACTCCCCGCGCAGCACGGCCAGCGGCTTCTCGCCGAGCAGACGGTACGTGGCCAGGAAGCCCACGACGACGGCCAGCGTCACCGTGAGCGCGAGCCCGAGCGCGAGCGGTGCCGGGTCGAGCGACCACGGCACGTCGAGGACCAATCTCAGAACAGCCGCCGCGAGCACGGCGGCCAGGGCCGCCCCGCCAGCCCCGGCGACGGCGCCGAGGCAGGCGTACTCGGCGGCGAACGCGCGAGCGACGGCGGCGCGGTCGGCGCCGAGGGTGCGGAGCACCACGGACTCGTAGAGCCGCTCGCTGCGGGTGGCGGTGAGCGCGCCCGCCATCACCACGAGCCCGGCGACCAGCGTGAAGGCTCCGACGAGCCGGACCGCCGCGGCGATGTCGCCGAGCACGGCCGCCACGCGCTCGAGCACGTCGCGCACCGGGATGGCCGTGACGTTGGGGAAGGCCGCGCTGACCGCGTCCTGGAGCGCCGTCTCGACCCCGCGGGGCGCCCGGGCGGAGGCCACGAACGTCGCGGGCGCGCCGTCCAGCGCGCCGGGGGACAGGATCATGAAGAAGTTGGTGGTGAGGCTCTGCCAGTCGACGTCCCGGATGCTGGTCACCTCGGCCTCGACGGGCACGCCCTGCACGTCGAAGGTGAGGCGCGAGCCGAGGTCGATGCCCAGCGAGCGCGCCGCCGCCGCTTCCACGGACACGCGCGGCCCGGCCGCCGCCTCCGCCACCGTCCACCAGCGCCCGCGGACGACCTCGTTGTGGGCCGGCGGGGCGTCGGCCCAGGTGAGCACGTACTCGCGGGTGAAGTACCAGAGCCCGTCCGCGCCGCGCCGCCGCCGGCGGTCGATGGTCTCCCGCGTGATCGGCTCGCCGTCGACGGCGGCCAGCCGGGCGCGGACGACCGGCGTCAGCTCGGCGGTGGCCCCGCCCGCCTCGCGCACGAGCCGTGCGAAGCCGTCGCGCTGGTCGGGCTGCAGGTCGATGAAGAAGAGCGAGGGCGCCTCGCGCCGGCGCTCCAGGTCCACCTGGCGGGCGAGCGCGCTCTCGAGCAGGGCCACCGCCACGAGCACCATGGCGCCCATGCCGAGGCCCACCACCACGCGCGGGGTGTGGCCGCCCGGCTTCCGGAGGGCGGCCACGCCCTGGCGCCAGGCCGGGCTCGGGATCCGGGGGAGCCATCGCGCGACGGCGGCCAGCGCGCGCGCCAGCCCGAGCAGCAGCCCGACGGCGGCGAGCGAGGCGCCGAGGAAGATCGCGGCCACGGTGAGCGAGGTCTGCCACAGCGCGAGGCCCACCAGCGCGGCCGCCACGGGGAGCGCCGGCCGCCACGCGATGGCCCGGCGAACGGGGATGCCCGCCACCTCGCGGCGCAGCACGAGCCACGGCCGCACGGCGCGGACCTCCGCGAGCGGCGGAAGGGTGCACAGGAGCGTGGCGAGGCTCCCCATGGCGAGGCCGCGCGCGACCGTCCACGGGTCCGGCCGCAGCTCGAGCGCGAAGGGGACGAGGCCACCGAGCGCGGCGGCGAGCGCCGGCTGCGCCAGCACGCCGAGCGCCACCCCGACGAGCCCGCCGACCACGCCGAGGGCCTGCGTCTGGAGCAGGAAGACGCCGGCCAGCAGACGCTCCTCGATGCCGAGGGCCTTGAGCACGGCGATCGTCGGGACCTGGCGCGCGACGAACGCCGAGACCGCGGTGGCGACCCCGACCCCGCCCACGAGCAGGCTCGCGAGCCCGACGAGGCCGAGATAGCTGGTGAGCTGCCCGAAGAAGCGGCGGAGCCCCGGCTGGGCCTCGTCGTAGGCGGTGACTCGCACGCCGGCGTCTCCGATCGCGCGGGCCAGCTCGGCGCGCGCCGCCGCGGCGTCTTGCCCCGGCGGCAGCGCCACCAGCGCGCGGTGGCGCACGCGGCTTCCCAGGCGCACCAGCCCGGTGGCGTCGAGCGCGTCCGCCCCGATCATGACGCGCGGGCCGAGCGCCAGCAGGCTCGCCGGGCGGTCGGGCTCGCTCTCGATCACGCCGCGCACGGTGAAGACGCGATCGCCCAGGGCCAGGCGGCCGCCGACCTCCAGCCCCAGCCGGTCGAGCGCCTCCCGGGCGACGAGGGCCCCGTCGCCGGCCGCCGGCGGGCCGGAGGCGACCAGATGCCCGAAGAGCGGATAGCCGGGCCCGACCGCCTTCACCTCGACGAGGAGGCTCGCGCCGCCGGCCGGGTCGCGCGCCATCGCGACGAGCTCGCGCACCGGGACGACACGGGCGCCGGCCCGCACGAGATCCGCGAGCGCGGCGTCCGCCTCCGGCGGCAGCGCCCGGGCCGCGCGCAGCTCGAGGTCGCCTCCCAGGAGCGCGCGCGCCTCGCGGGCGAGCGTGCCCTCGAGGCTGGCGGCGAGGCTGCCCACCGCGACGACGGCCGCGACGCCGAGCGCGACGCAGGCGACCAGGGTCGCGACGTGGCGTCCGGCCCCGCGCGTGAGACGCCCGGCCAGGCGCGCGGCCAGGATGACCTTCATCGCGCCGCCGCCAGGGACCGGTCGCTCACGACGCGACCGTCGCGCAGCGCCACCACGCGCCCGGCGCGCGCGGCGAGCCCCGCCTCGTGCGTCACGAGCAGGAGCGTGGCGCCGCGCTCGCGGTTCAGTGCCAGGAGCAGGTCGACGATCTGCTCGCCCGTCACGGAGTCCAGGTTGCCCGTGGGCTCGTCGGCCAGGAGCAGCGGCGGCGCCAGGGCGAGCGCGCGCGCGATGGCGACCCGCTGCTGCTCGCCGCCGGAGAGCTGCGCGGGATAGTGATGGCCGCGGGCCCCGAGACCGACCTCGGCCAGCAGCGCCGTCACCCGTGGCTCGACGTCGCCGACCCCGGCGAGCTCGAGCGGTACCGCGACGTTCTCGGCCGCGGTCAGCGTCGGGATCAGGTGGTAGGCCTGGAACACGAAGCCGATCGTCTCGCGCCGGAACCGGGCGAGCGCGCGCTCGTCCAGGCGCGTGACGTCGACGCCAGCCACCTCGATCGTCCCCGACGTGGGCGCGTCGAGCCCGGCGACGAGCCCGAGGAGCGTCGACTTGCCGCTGCCCGACGGCCCGGTCACCGCGACCACCTCGCCCGTCTCCACCTGGAGGCTCACCCCGTCGAGCACCGTCACCGGGCGCCCGCCGCTCGCGAGGCGCATCACGAGGTCGCGGACGCGCACCATCACCCGGCCATACTACACTTCACCGCATGAGCCCCCGTGCCGTCGTCCCGCTGGCGCTCGTCGCGCTGCTCGCGGTGGGCGCGCCGGCCGCCGCGGCGCCGGTCGTCGTCGCCCTCGGCGACAGCCTCACCGCGGGGCTCGGTGTCGCGGCCGACGAGGCCTGGCCCGCGCGCCTCGAGGCGCGCTTGCGTCGCGAGGGCTACCCGCATCGCGTCGTCAACGCCGGCGTGAGCGGCGACACGAGCGCCGGTGCCCTGCGGCGGCTCGACTGGGCGCTGCGCAGCCAGCCCGAGATCGTGATCGTCGCCCTCGGGGCCAACGACGGCCTGCGCGGGCTGCCCGTCGGGGCCCTCGCCGAGAACCTCGAGCGCATCGTCGAGCGGTTGCGCGCTGCCGGCGTCCGGGTGCTCCTCGCCGGCATGCGGATGCCGCCGAACTACGGCGACGCCTACACGCGCGCCTTCGCCCAGGCCTACGCGGCCGTGGCCCGGCGCACCGGCGTGCCCCTCGTGCCGTTTCTCCTCGACGGCGTCGCCGCCGATCCGGCGCTCAACCAGGCCGACGGCATCCATCCCAACGCCGCCGGCCACCAGGCGATCGCCGACCGCCTCTGGCCGCACCTTCGGCCGCTGCTCCGCCAGGCACCCGCGAGCCGAGCCGGGCGGTAAGCGATCGACCGGCCCCACGCAGGGCGGCCGGAAACTGATCAGGAATCGGCGCGCAAATATGTGATTTGGCGGCAAGTTCATGTGGCACCCCGGCTGCATCGACGCAGGACGGCCAGCTCGGCCGGGATGCGAGCGGGAGACGAGGGACGGGGACATGACGGGCACGGGATTCCTCAGGGATGAGCGCGGGGTGGCGCTGCCGATGGCGATGATCGCGCTCACCCTCATGACGACGCTGATGCTGTCGTTCGCGGTCCTCGCGCAGAGCGAGCCGCAGATCGCGTCGAACCACCTGCGGGTGACGCAGGCCCGGGCCCTGGCCGAGAGCGGCTTCGAGCGCGCGGTGTGGGCGCTCTCGCAGGGGAAGAACGATCCCGCGACCTGCGGCACCACGCCCGGCTGCCTGGCCAATCCCCTGCCCGCCCCCGTCCCGGCGCCCTACGACGGCAGCGGGTTCGTCGCGGTCGGCAACGTGGGAGGCTTCGTCGTGACCGTCACCCCCGGCCCCCTGCCCAACGAGCGCAACGTCCGGTCCGAGGGATGGACGCCGACCAACGACGCCGCCGACACCCGGACGAAAGCCCACCGCGTCATCGAGGCGACGGTGGAATCGCTGCCCGACATGGGCGTCGAGGCCCCGTGCGCGCTGTGCGTGAAGGGCGGTCTGGACGTCGGCGGCAACGCCAGCATCGACGGCTCCCAGGACACGTCGTGCGGCGCCAAGAAGGCCAGCGTCACGGCCGGCGACACCGACCGGGGCGGCTCGTCGGAGCTCACGGGCGCCGACGGCAACGACGTGCCCAACGAGGACACCGACTACGACGACAACGTGGACCAGTCGAGCTTCGACGGGATCACGTTCACCGCCGCGCAGCTCAACACGCTGCGCGAGCTCGCCAAGAAGAACGGCACCTACTTCGGCCCCGGCTATGCGACCGGCTCGCCCTCCGCCCTTCCCTACACCGGCCTGGTGACGTTCAACTCCGCCAACCAGGTCAAGGACGGCATCGTCTTCGTCGACTCGACGACCGGGAAGGACATGAAGCCGTCCACCTCCGCCCTCGAGATGGCGAACGTCACGATCCACGGCAATCCGTTCGTCTCCGACACCTTCACGGGCTGGATCATCGTCAACGGCTCGCTGGCCATCAGCGGCGACATGCAGATCAACGGCATGGTGTACGCGCTGAACGACCTC
>JAICGY010000095.1 GCA_025922915.1 Candidatus Methylomirabilota bacterium
AGCACGATCTTCCCGAACTGCTTGCCCTCCGCCAGGCGCTGCTGGGCCGCGGCGCCGTCCTTGAGGGGCACGACCTCGTCGATGATGGCCTTGAGGCGGCCCGCGAAGAACAGGCTCATGACGTCGTGAAACTCCTTGCGGTTGGCCATGGTGGAGCCGATGATGTGGACCTGCTTCCAGAACACGAGGGGGATCAGCGTCTCGCCGATCGGGCCGGTCGTGGAGCCGCAGGTCACGAGGCGCCCGCCGCCCTTGAGCGACCGGATCGAGTCCTTCCAGGTGGCGGCGCCGACGTTCTCGATGACCACGTCCACGCCGCGCTTGCCCGACGCCTCGAAGACCTGCTTGGCCCACTCCGGATGGGTGCGGTAGTTGATGCCGACGTCGGCGCCCAGCGCCCGCGCGCGCTCGAGCTTGGCGTCGCTCGACGAGGTCACGATGACGCGGGCGCCGCAGAGCTTGGCGATCTGCACGGCGGTGGACGACACGCCTCCGCCCACGCCGATGATGAGCACGTCCTGACCCGGACGCACCTGGCCCTGGGTCACCACCATTCGCCAGGCCGTCATGTTCGTCAGGACGAACGAGGCGGCCTCCTCGAAGGAGACGTGGGCGGGGAGGGGCAGGAGGTTCTCGCCCCGGACGGGGACGTACTCCGCCAGGCCGCCCGGCACGTGCTCGCCCAGGATGCCGTAGCGCACGCACAGGCTGTCCTCGCCCTGGATGCAGAACTCGCATCGCCCGCACGTCAGGTTCGGATTGACCACCACCCGGTCGCCGACCTTGACGCCGGTGACGGCGGCGCCCACCTCGGCCACCTCGCCGGCGATGTCGCACCCGGTCCAGAAGGGCAGCGGCGTCTTGAGGGCCGGGATGCCCTCGCGGACGAAGAGGTCGAGGTGGTTGAGGGCGCAGGCGCGGACCCGCACGCGGGCCTCGGTCGGCTCGATGGCCGGGTCGGGCACGTCCTGCAGCCGGAGCTTGTCGGGGCCGCCGAACTCGGTGAACGCGAGAGCTTTCATCGGGCGTTGAGCTCCTTCACCAGGCGCGGGAGGCGCGGGTCGTCGATGGACGGCTGGTGCGGCTGGTACAGCGCCGTGCTGTCCAGCAGCCCCGCGTACCGCTCCTTCAGCTTGGACGCGATGTCGGCGTAGGTGCCGGTCACCGCGTAGGTCTCCACCATCTCGTCGGTGATCAGGCTGGCCATGCCCTTCCAGTCGCCCTCCACCGACTTCCGGTGGAGCGCGGGCGTCAGGTCCTGCCAGCCGTGCACGGCCAGCACCGGCTCGTAGGTGCGGGTGGAGCCGTAGAAGGCGATCTGCTGCTTCACGGACTCGCGCGCCACCGCCCGCTCCTCCTCGGTGTCGCCGAGCACGACGAAGGACGACGTCACGTAGGCGAAGGGCGCCCCCGTCCGGCCCGCCCGGCGCAGGCCCTCCTCGACGGCGGGCCGCACGTACTCCCGGAGGTACTTCGGGCTGTTGAACGGGTGCACGTGCAGCCCGTCGGCCACCTCGCCCGCGACCCGGCACATGGCCTGGTTCACGCCGGCGACGTAGACGGGGATCGCGGGGTGGGGGATCGGGCCCGGGTTGAAGAACGGCGTCATGAGGTCGAACCGGTAGTGCTGGCCCTTGAACGCGAGCTTCGTCCCGTTCTGCCAGCAGTCCCAGATGGCGCGCAGGGCCTCCACGACCTCGCGCATCCGCGGCGCCGGCGGTTCCCACTTGACCGAGAACCGCCGCTCGTTGTGCCCTTTCACCTGCGAGCCCAGCCCGAGGATGAACCGCCCCTCGGAGGCCCTGGCCAGGTCCCACGCGATGTGGGCGAGCACCATCGGGCTGCGCGGGAAGGCGACGGCGATCGACGTCCCGAGCTTGATGCGCGTGGTGACGGTGGCGGCCACCGCCAGCGGCAGGAACGGATCGTGCTGCGTCTCCGCGGACCAGAGGCACTCGTACCCCAGGGCCTCGACCTTCCGCGCGTACTCGGGCAGTGTCCTGAGATCGTGCGTGAGCATGCCGACGTCGAGCTTCACGGCTGTCTCCTTTGGTCCCGGCCCCGGCGGTGCCGGCAGCAAGAAGGATACTACTGGCCGCTCATCGCCAGGCGCCCGCCCGGAGGCCTCGAAGATACAGGTGACTTGCCGGCCCCCTCGACGCCGACCCACAATGCCGGCGTGGACGAGCACGCCAGGCCCGCGCCCTATCACGATCCCGCCGTCGCCGCGGCGTACCGCGAGGCGCGCGCGCTGCCCGACGACGTCCTGGCCGTCTGGGCGGGCGCCCTCCGGGGGCTGCTGCCCCACGCTCGCCCCCGGGTCGTGGTGGACCTCGGCTGCGGCACCGGCCGCTTCACCGCGACGCTGGCGAGGACGTTCGCGGCGGCCGTGCTCGGCATGGACCCGGCGCCGGCGATGCTGCGCGAGTGCCGGGCCGCCGGCGCGGGCGCGCTGGCGGCGGCGCACGCCGAGGCGCTGCCCCTCCGCGCCGGGAGCGTCGACCTGGTGTTTCTCTCGATGGTGTATCACCACGTCGACGCGGCGCGCGCGGTGCCCGAGCTCGCCCGGGTCGTGCGGCCCGGCGGGCACGTGGTCGTGCGAAACGCCACGCGCGACATCCTCGACGGGTTCGAGTACAAGCGCTTCTTTCCCGAGGCGCGGGCGCTCGACGAGGAGCGTCTGCCCGACGACCTCTTCGCCGTCCGGCTCGCCGCCTTCTCCGCCCACTGCCGGGCGCGCGCGGCCGCCGCCGACCGCCCCATCGACGAGCCCGTGGACCTCTTCGCGTTCCGGAGGCGCGCGTGATCCTCCCCGCTTGACGGCTCCCCGAGGGGGGCGGATGATGGCCGGGCCGTGAGCAGCGACAAGGTCGAGACCATCCGCTCCGCGAGCACCGGGACCATCGGGCGGGCGGAGAGCCGGGTGCGCGGGCAGCGTCTGCTGCTCGACTCGTCGGGCCGCCCGCAGCCGGACGCGCTCACGAACAGCGAGGCCTTCCTGGCCGGCATCTCGTCCTGCGGCGTGACCCTCATCGAGATGCACGCCAAGGAGACGGGCGTGCCGCTCGCGGGGATGGAGGTGACGATCGAGGGGGTCCGCCCGGCCGCCGAACCCGCCCGGTTCTCCCGGATCACGATGCGCTTCGCCCTGGCGGGCGTCAGCCAGGAGGAAGGGGAGGCGCTGGTCGCGACCTACCGGAGGCGTTGACCGCTCTACCGCACGGTCGCGGCCGCGACCGCCGTGGACGTCGAGGTCGTTGTCCGTCCTGCCTGAGCGGCCGGCTCCGGCCGCGCCTCGAACCGCCCCGTGAGCCCCGCCCCCGTCTTCGACCCGCGAGCGCCCGGCGTGCTCGCCGACCCGTATCCGGTGTTCCGCCGTCTGCAGGCCGAGGACCCGGTGCACTGGAGCGAGCCGCTCGCGGCCTGGGTCCTCACCCGCCACGCCGACGTGAAGTCGGCGCTCACCGATCCGCGTCTATCTTCCGATCGGATCAGCCCGTTCCTTCGGCGTGAGGCCGTCCGGGCGCAGCCCGAGATCCAGGAGCTCGGACGCCTGGTCGGGCGCTGGGCCGTCTTCACGGATCCCCCGGACCACACGCGCCTGCGGCGGCAGATGAACAGGGCGTTCACCACGCGCGCGGTGGAGCATCTGCGCCCGAGGATCGAGGAGGTCGTGGATCACCTGCTCGGACCGGTCGAGAGGCGGGGCGAGATGGACGTCATCCGCGACCTGGCGTACCCGCTGCCGATCATCGTCATCGCGGAGATGCTCGGCGTCCCGGTCGAGGACCGCGAGCAGCTCAAGGCCTGGTCGGACGAGCTGGCGCTGTTCGTCGGTAGCGCCGTGGCCGGGCCGGCCAAGTACGAGCGAGCGCACCGGGCGGTCTCCGAGATGACCGAGCGCTTCCGCGGCCTCGTGCGGCAGCGTCGCCGGGAGCCGCGCGGCGACCTGATCAGCGAGCTCGCCCGGGCCGAGGAGGGCGGCCAGGGACTCACCGAGGACGAGGTGATCGCGACCAGCGTCCTCCTGCTCTTCGCGGGCCACGAGACGACGACCAACCTCATCGGCAACGGGCTCATCGCCTTGCTCCGGCACCCCGAGCAGCTCGAGAGACTCCGGCGCGAGCCGGCCCTGATCGGCGATGCCGTCGAGGAGATCCTGCGTTACGACGCGCCGACCGGCGCCCAGGTCCGGGTGGCGCTGGAGGACGTGTCTCTCCACGGCCGGACGATCCGCCGGGGCGACCGTGTGTTCGTCATGCTCAACGCGGCCAACCGCGATCCGGCGCGGTTCGAGGAGCCCGACCGGCTGTGGATCGGGCGGCCCGACGCCGGCCACATCGCGTTCGGGCATGGCATCCACTTCTGCGTCGGTGCCCCGCTGGCGCGGCTCGAGGGGCAGGCGGCGATCGGGGCGATCGTGGGCCGCCTGCCCGAGCTGGCGCTCGCCGGGGAGTCCCTCGACTGGCTGCCCTCGCTGGTCTTCCGGGGGGTGCGCGCGCTGCCCGTCCGCTTCGTGCGGTCAGCCTAGCTCCCGGATCGCCTGCTCGCGCAGCTTGACCCGCTGGACCTTGTCGCCGTGCGGGCTCGGGGTGCGCGGGACGTCCTGGACGAAGCGCACGGCGCGCGGGATCTTGTACGAGGCGATCTTGCCCCGACAGAAGGCGCGGAGCGCGGCCTCGTCCAGGCGCGCATGGGGCCGGAGGATCACGTAGGCCACCGGCGCCTCGTTGGTGGTGGCGTCGGGCACGCCCACGACGAAGGCCTGCTCGATGTCGGGGTGGGTCATGAGGAACGCCTCGATCTCGCCCGGCGCCACCATGTGATGGCTGATCCGGAGCGTCTCCTTCAGACGTCCCTTGAACACCGTGCGGCCCCGGGCGTCCTGGACGCCGAGGTCGCCCGAGCGGAACCAGCCGTCGGCGGTGAAGGCGGCGCGCGTCTCGTCGGGCTTGTCGTGGTAGCCGCGGACCACGAGGCGGCCGCGGAACTGCAGCTCGCCCTCCTCCCCCGGCGCGCACGGCCGGCCCGTCTCGGGGTGCGCGACGCGCACCTCGAGTCCGGGGGCGGGGACGATGCCGGGCTCGGCCCGGGAGGCCGCCGGCTCATCGAGGTCGTGAAAGAGAGCCATGGCGTTGACCTCGGTCATGCCGTAGGGCTGGAAGGCCTGGCGGACGCCCAGCCGCTCGACCACCGCCTCGAACAGCCCGTGCCCGCCGCCGCCCACGGCGGCGAACCCGCCCGTGCGCAGCGACGAGCGGTCGTAGCGGTCGAGGTCCGGATGCTCCAGCAGCGGCTTCAGCATCGTGTCGACGGCGTTCAGCACGGTGCAGCGCTCGCGCTCGATGAGCGCGAGGGCGCGCCCGGGATCCCACGTCTCCATGAGGACGAGTGCGGCCCCGTGGCTCCACGTCGTGAGCGGGATGTTGACGCCGCCCCACGTGCCCGCGGCCGGCAGGCCGTGCAGCACCCGATCCTCCGGCGTCAGCCGCAGCTGCTCGCCGCAGTGCCAGCCGTGCGGGACGCAGTTGCGGTGGCTGATCAGGGCGCCCTTGGGGAACGCGGTGGTCCCCGAGGTGTAGAGGATCGTGAAGACGTCGTCGGGCCCCGGGACGTCCAGCCCGGCGTCGCCGCCGCCCGCGGCCGCCTCGACGACGTCGGCCAGCCGCCAGCACCCGGGGTAGGGATCCTCGGCGTCGACGAGGACGTGACGCAGCCGCGGCAGCCGCGCGCTCTGCAGCTCGCCGGGCGTGGCCTCGCGGAGCTCCGGGACGACCTCGTGGAGCGTCTCGAAGTAGTCGATGGGCCCGAGGTGATCGGTGAGCAGCAGGGCGGCGCTGCCCGACTGCGCCAGGATGTATGCGAGCTCGTGGGCGCGGTACCGGGGGTTCAGGGCGACGACGACGACGCCGAGCCGCGCCGCCGCCTGCTGGGCCACGAACCACGAGGGCCGCGTCGGCAGCCAGATCGCCAGCCGGTCGCCCCGGGTGAGCCCGAGCGCGGCGAGCCCGGCCGCCGTGCGGTCGATGCGCGCCACGAAGTCCGCGTACGTCAGGCGCTCGTCGCCGCAGACCATGGCCTCGCGCTCGCCGTGAGCGCCCGCGACGGCGCGGAGCATCGCGACGGACGTGGCGTCGCGGAACGGGTTCGCGCGCGCCCTCGCGCCGACCACTCCCGGCGGAGCCGCCGCGCGGGTCAGCGCCGCGAGGCCTTGCGGAAGTGCTGGCCCAGCGCGTCCATGATCCGCGCGAGCACCTCCTGCTCGGTGATCCCGGTGACGCTCACGCCGTACTCCACGGCCGTGGCCACCCACTCGCCGGTGTCCTTGCGGTAGACCTCGACCTCGAACTGCACGGTGCCTCCTCCCGGGCGGTAGTATCGCACGTGGCCGGTTCCTTGACCGGCCCGGTGGGGCCGCCTATCCTGACGCCGCCCCCACGGAGGCGCGATGAGCGCGACGGTACCCGCGACCCGCGATGCAAGCCTCCCGGCCGCGTACTCGGAGGCCCTCGAGCGGCTGTCGCTCGCCCCCCTCTGGACCGCGCTGCACGTGCTGCTTCCCGCCGAGCGCGTGACGGCAGCGGTCCCGCACCGCTGGCGCTGGCGCGACCTCCGGCCGCGTCTGCTGGAGGCCGCCCGCCTCGTGCCGATCGAGCAGGCGGAGCGGCGCGTGCTCGTGCTCGCCAACCCCGGCCTGGGCGGCGCCTACGCGATCACCTCGACCCTCTACGCGGGCCTGCAGGTCATCCTCCCCGGCGAGACCGCGCCCAGCCACCACCACACGCCGTCGGCGCTCCGCCTCGTCGTGGAGGGCCGCGGCGCCTACACGACCGTGGAGGGCGTGAAGTGCCCGATGGAGCCGGGGGACCTCATCATCACGCCGCCCATGCGCTGGCACGATCACGGCCACGAGGGCACGGAGCCGGTCGTCTGGCTGGACGGGCTCGACATCCCCCTGGTGCGCCACTTCGAGGCCTCCTGGGCGTCGCGGATGCGGCCGGCCGAGCCGCCTCTCACGGACGCCGATCCGTCGAGCGACGAGTTCACGGCCGCCGGGCTCGTGCCCGGACGCTCGCGCTATCCGGACACGGGCTATCCGCACGTGCGCTGGCCCTGGCGGACGGTGCGGGCGGCGCTCGAGCGCCTCGCCGCCGGCCGCGCCGCCGGCGAGCCCGTCGTGCTCCGCTACGTCAATCCACGGACGGGCGGCTTCCCGCTCCCGACGATGGGCGCCGAGGTCCAGTGGCTCCGCCCGGGCGAGACGACGCCGCGCGAGCGCCGCACGGCCGGCGCCGTCTACCAGGTCATCGAGGGACGTGGCCGGAGCTGTGTCGGCGAGACCTGGCTGGACTGGGAGGCGGGGGACACGTTCGTGGCGCCGCCCTGGCACCGCGTGGAGCACCAGGCCGCGGACGCGCCCGCCTGCCTCTTCCAGTTCAACGACGAGCCGGCGGTGCGCGCGCTCGGGCTCTGGGACGCCGAGCGCGGCTGACGGGGCGCGAGGGTGGCGCCGTGTGCCTCCTCGAGCAGGCGCTCGGCCTCGACCTCGATGAGCCGGCCCATCTGCTCGCTGACTCCGAGCCGCCGAGGCGGAAGAATCATCACGCCGCGTGCCACCGACGGGTGCGGGCGGCGCGCGCGGCTCAGACGCTCCGCCAGGCGACGATGCGCTCGGCGGCGATGACGACCGCGGGGCCCGCCGAGCCCGGCAGCCCGAGCGCGCGGTACTGCGGGTACTTCGCGGCGAGCAGCTCGAGCGCGCGCGCCCGCTCGGCCGGCTCCGCCACGACGGCGGCGGGCCCTTCCACGAGCACCCACCGCAGGGCACGCCAGTCCTCCTCGTAGTGGTCGACGACGAGCGCCACGCGCGGGTTCTCCGCGATGTGGCGGAGGCGCCGCAGCTCGCGCGTGCGCTTGGGCTTCGGGTCGACCACCCAGTAGCAGCGGGCGCCGTCGAAGGCGTAGCAGACGGGCACGACCAGCGGGCGACCGGCGGCATCGGCGGTCGCGAGCCGCCCGACGCGGGCGCTCGTCAGGAACTCGAGCGCCCACGCCGGGACCGTCCCGCCTAGCCGATCAGGCTCCGCCACTGGTCGAGGAGCGGCAGGATCTTGTCGCGCCCCTCGGAGGGCAGGCGCAGGATCACGCGGGCCACGCCGGCCTGCCGGTACCGGTCGAGAGCCGCCGGGTCGGGGCCGGCCCCGAAGACGGACACGGGAATGGTCGCGGGATCGCGTCCCGCGCGCGTGGCCAGCTCGGCGAGCTCCGCCTTGCCGGTGAGGACGCGCTCGGCGGCGCGCCCGCGAGGGAACCAGCCCTCGCAGAACTCGACGACGCGTCGGAGCGTGTGCGTGCTCTCGCCGCCGAGCAGCACGGGCGGGTGCGGCCGCTGGGCGGGCTTGGGCCACATCCAGATCGGATCGAAGTTCACGAACTCCCCGTGGTAGGCCGCCTCGTCCTTCGTCCAGATCTCCTTCATCGCCAGCACCTGCTCGCGCAGCCGGCGGAAGCGGGTCTTGAAGTCCGTCCCGTGGTTCTCCATCTCGTCGGCGTTCCAGCCGCCGCCGATCCCGAACTCGAAGCGGCCGTTCGAGAGCAGGTCGAGGCTCGCGACCTGCTTGGCGGTCGTGATGGTGTCCCGCTGGATGATCAGGCAGATGCCGGTCCCGATCCGCAGGCGGGTGGTGACGGCGGCCGCCGCCATGAGCGACACGAACGGGTCGTGAGTGTGCGCATATTCCTTGGGCAGCGGCCCGCCGCCCGGGAACGGGGTCCGCCGGCTGGTCGGGATGTGGGTGTGCTCGGGCACCCAGAGCGACTCGAAGCCGCGGGCCTCGGCCTCCCGGGCGAGCTCGTCGATCCGGATGGCGTACTCGGTGGCGAAGATGCAGACGCCGATGTGCATCGTCGGTCCTCCCTGGCTGTGGTCGCGCCCGTGGGCACGACCTGGTCTCACGCGACGAAGATCGACTCCGGCAGGAAGGCCGAGACGATCCAGTTCGGCGCGTCCACGATCTCGCTGATCCGCAGGTCGGCGGCCACGGAGCAGAGCACGTAGGCCTCCTCCCGCGAGAACTTGCGCTCGGTCACGAGGTGGTCGATCAGGTAGCGGATGGCCTGCCGGGCCGACGCGAACAGGTCCGGCCCGTGCGCCGTCGTCACGAACCAGCCGCCCGCGTCCGCGGCCGGACCCAGGGGGCCGGCCGTGCGGAAGCGCGGCTCCGGCACTGCCGCCGCTCGCCGGAGGCCGAGGCGCAGCGTGACGCGCGCGTCCATCTCGACGGCCGTGACGCACACCTCGCCGTCCCCCTGCGCGCCGTGACCGTCCCCCACGCTGAAGAGCGCGCCGTCGACCCACACCGGCAGGAAGAGCGTCGTGCCCGCCGTCAGCTGCTTGATGTCCATGTTGCCGCCGTTCTTCCGCGGCGGCATGGTGCTGTGCGCGCCCGGCTCGTCGAGCGCCGTGCCCAGCACACCGGGGAACGGGGCCAGCGGCACCGCGACGCGCCGGTCCATCCGGGCATGGGTGCCGTCCGCCAGGTCCCAGACGGTCAGGAACGGCTCGGGGAACTCCGCCTGGGGGAGCAGGCCGCGGCCGGGCCGGATCGCCGTCCAGCCGAAATCCGCGCGCGGCCGCACCTCGAGGATCTCCACGACGAGCGTGTCCCCGGGTGCAGCCCCGCGGATGCGGACGGGGCCCGTCAGCGGGTGGCCGCGGAACGGGCCCCGGGCCAGGACGTCCGCGTGGGTCGAGGCGCGGGAGTAGTGGCCGTCCGCGGCGTCGCGCGTGTCGAAGACGACCACGTCGCCGGGGTCGATCTCGAGACGGGGGGGCAGCGCGTTGTCCCACGCGTAGTGCACCCGGGTGGCGTCGAGCGCGTGCGCGGCCACGCCGCCTCCTCAGGGGCGCCGGCTGCCGGCCGGGCTCCGGGTCACGGGGTCAGCCCGTCCCAGACCACCATGCCGGTGCCGGAGCGCCAGGCGAGGGCCGGCATGTAGGCGAGCACGTCGGCCGGGCCTCGCGTGAAGGCGAGGGCCAGGATCCAGGCGAGCAGCTCGGCGGTACCGCCGGAGCCGGCCGCCTCCATCCGCTCGAGGGTGCACTCGCGGAGCAGCCGCGCGTGGTCGCCCTGCTTGAGCAGGTCGAGGAACCAGGTGTCGAACTCCTCGTCGACCCAGAAGTAGCGCGGACCGCCCGGCTCGTGAGAGAGCCCGCCGGTCGCGACGATCGCGATCCGGTCGGCGCCCGGGTACGCCCGCAGCGTGTCCCGCAGCACGCCGCCGACCTCGTAGGCGCGCCCGGGGGTCGGGATCGGCGGCACGGTGCAGTTCATCGTGACGGGCACGAGCCGGTAGCGTCCATCCGGGTTGAGGTAGTGCGTCGGGACCGAGATCCCGTCGTCGAACTGCATCTCGCGCAGCCAGGCGAGCGCGAGCCGGCGGCGCGCGCCCTCGTTGACGATCCACCGGGCGAGCTCCGGGTGGCCCCGCACGCGGTACTTCTCCATGCCGAGCCACTCGTCGAACCAGTCCGCGGGACCGACGTGCTCGGCGCCGATGCCGACCGTGTACTCCGGCACGTTGTTGATCGGCCAGTTCAGCAGGTGGTCGTTGCTGACCATGACGAGCACGTCGGGCCGCGCCGCCTCCAGCCGGTGGCGCATCTCGGCGCAGGCGCCGAGCACCTGACGCTGGTCGTCTTCCAGGCCCCGGGCGAACCACCCGGTGAGCCCCGGAGAGTGCGTCATCGCCATCGCGGCCACGATCTCAGCCATGCCGGCCCTCCAGACGGGCCTGGAGCGCCAGCGCCCGGGCCGTCTCCTCCGGGTACGCGCGCCGGTAGCACTCGAGCGCCGCGCTGGCATTCGTGTTCTGCGCGTTGCCGAAGAACAGTCGGAGGATCTGCGGCACGTAGTACTGGTGGACGCCCAGGTCCATGAGGCGCCGCGGGTCCCGGGCCCGCAGGGCCTCCAGCTCCTCGGCGGAGAGGCCGAACTCGCGGGCGATCCCCTCGAGATCGGTGAGCCAGCGGGCGCGCAGGGCGGCGTCCCTGCGCACGTGGTACATCATCGCGTTCGTGGGCAGCGTCTTGTCGCAGCGCTCCACGTTACCCATCGGCCGCGCCCCGCAGGAGCTTCGGGTTCACCTTGACGAACATGATCACGCAGCGCTCGGGCCCGAGGTTGCGCACGTCGTGGGGGACGGCCGCCGGGAACCGCACGATGGACCCGGCCGGTACCGCCAGCTCCTCGCCGCCGATGCTCATGGTCGCCGTGCCCTCGAGGACGAAGATGGCTTCCTCCTCGCGCGGGTGGCTGTGCATGACGGTCGACTGCCCCGGCTCGTAGCAGGCGATCTCGGACCAGAGCTGGTCGGTCTTGAAGAGCAGCTTGCGCACCCGCCGGTCGGGGGCGAAGGCCTTGAGCGCGTGAAGGTCGAAGCGCTGGGCGGGTGCGCTGACGGGCGTGGCGATGTCTTCCATTGGCGGTCCTCCGCACGGTGAGGCCTAGTGTACGACCGCGTCCAGCGTGCGGGACCGGGCGGCGCCCGGACTGGACGGTTTGCGGCCAGGAACCAGCCCGAGGCCGGTCAGAAAGCGTCCATTCCCGCACGATCTGCGGACCGCGTGCGCGGCACATCGCCATTTTTGCAGATACTTGGCGGGCGCGGCCGGAACCTGGTACCGGCCTTGCGTTGCCACGGGAGCATGGTTGACATGATCGTGTGGCTCACGGCGGTCGCGGTCGCGGGGCTGACCCTCCTCAACCTGGCGCACGGCGCCTGGCTGGCTCTCCGCGTCGCGATCGAGGTGCAGGAGCGGCACGGTCATCTCGGCCGCCGGCTCTGGTGGCCGGTCTCCGGCTCGCCGGCCGATCTGGTGGC
>JAICGY010000096.1 GCA_025922915.1 Candidatus Methylomirabilota bacterium
AACCGCGGTCCTCATGAATCGACCCTCCTTCTGACGTGCCCCTGGCCCGGGAGGTCCCGGTTCGGGACCCTATTGTGGCGCCCGGGGTGGGGGGCCGCCCAGCAGATTTTTCGCCGGCCGGGAAGGGGCTATAATCTCGTCACATTTTCGGGGGAGGCCGGCTCTCTATGAGGCTCGTTCGCTTCTCGACCGATGGTCGATCTCCGCGGCTGGGCGCCCTCCGGGGCGACCGGATCGCCGACCTGCAGGCCAGCCTGGCCGACTCCCTCGCCCGGCGGGGCGTCGTGCGCGCCGGGGACATCGCCGCGGCGCTGGTGCCCGGGTCGACCCGGCAGTTCCTGGAGGGGGGCGCCGCCACGCAGGAGGCGCTGCAGGGCGTGACCGACTGGGTCACCGTGCCGACCTCGGCCGCCCGGCTGCACGCGCCCATCGCCGACCCGGGGAAGTTCATCTGCATCGGGCTGAACTACCGGGACCACGCCGAGGAGACGGGCAACCCGATCCCGAAGGAGCCGCCGATCTTCGGCAAGTGGGCCAACGCCATCCTCGATCCCGGCGAGGCCATCCTCCGGCCCCGCGGCTCGCACCAGCTGGACTGGGAGGTGGAGCTGGGCGTCGTGATCGGGCGGCCCGCCCGGCACGTGCCGCGCGAGCGGGCCCTCGAACACGTCTGGGGCTACACGATCGTCAACGACGTGAGCGCCCGGGACTTCCAGTTCATCACCAGCCAGTGGATGGCGGGCAAGGTCTTCGAGACGGCCGCGCCCGTCGGCCCCTGCCTCGCGGACCGGTCGGAGATTCCCGATCCGCACTCGCTCACCCTGCAGACGTTCGTGAACGGCAAGCAGATGCAGAACGGCAACACGAAGACCTTCATCTTCGACGTGGCGTACATCGTGAGCTACCTGTCCGGGCTGATGACGCTCATGCCCGGCGATCTCATCGCGACCGGTACGCCGCCCGGGGTGGGCCTGGCGATGAAGCCCCCGGTCTGGCTGGTGCCCGGCGACGTGGTCCGCATGGAGATCACGGGGCTCGGCGTCCTGGAGAACCCGGTCAAGGACGCGTAGGCCATTCGAACGACACGGTATTCGCGGCCCGACCGGCGGGCCTCGACAAGGGCCTGGACATGCTCGACGTGATCCGCTCGCTGGTCGTCTCCAACACGACGAAGATCGTCATGCTGTCGCTGGACGGGCTCGGCGGGCTCCCCCGCCCCGACACCGGCCGGTCCGAGCTCGAGACCGCGCGGCTGCCGAACCTCGAGGCGCTCGCCTCGGAGGCGGCGTGCGGTCTGCTGCGGCACGTCGGCCCCGGCATCACGCCCGGCAGCGGGCCGGGCCACCTGGGGCTCTTCGGCTACGAGCCGCTCGCGTACCAGGTCGGGCGCGGCGTCCTCGAGGCCCTCGGCATCGAGTTCGATCTGCGGCCGGGCGACGTGGCGGCGCGCGGCAACTTCTGCACGGTGGACGCCGACGGGCGGATCACCGACCGCCGCGCCGGGCGCATCGCGACGGAGGTCTGCGTCCGGCTCACCGAGCGGCTGCGCACGATCCGGCTGCCGGGCGTCGAGCTCTTCGTCGAGCCCGTGAAGGAGCACCGGTTCGTGCTCGTGCTCCGCGGCGCCGGGCTCTCGGGCCGCCTGTCCGAGACGGACCCCCAGGTGGTCGGCGCTCCGCCCCTGCCCGTGCGGGCCCTCGAGCCGGCGGCCGAGCCGACGGCCGTCCTCGCCAACGCCTTCGTCGACGAGGCCCGCCGCCGCCTCGCGGACGCCGCGCCGGCGAACATGGTCCTCCTCCGCGGCTTCGACGAGCTGCCCGCGCTTCCGCGCTTTCCCGAGGTGTACGGGCTGCGCGCCGCCGCCATCGCGGCCTATCCGATGTACCGGGGGCTGGCACGGCTCGTGGGCATGGACGTGCTGAAGACCGGCGGCAGCTTCGCCGACGAGGTGACCACGTTGCGCGAGCAGTGGGAGGCCTACGACTTCTTCTTCGTCCACTACAAGGACACCGACAAGGCCGGCGAGGACGGCGATTTCGACGGCAAGGTGGCGGCGCTCGAGCGCTTCGACGGCCACGTCCCGGACGTGCGCGCGCTGGGCCCGGACGTCCTCGTGGTCAGCGGGGACCACGCCAGCCCCTCGGTGCTGGCCGGCCACGGATGGCAGCCCGTCCCGGTGCTGGTCTGGAGCCGCTACTGCGGGGCCGACCCCGTGACGCGCTTCACGGAGCGGGCGTGTGCCGCGGGCACGCTCGGCATCATGCCGGCGCACCACCTCATGCCGATCGTGATGGCGAACGCCCTGCGCCTCGCGAAGTTCGGGGCCTGAACCGTGCGGTTCCTGCTCCGCCTGCTCGGGGCGCTGTGGCTCGCCATGCTGGTGGTGAGCGGCGTGTTCGCCTGGCAGGAGGTGCACGAGGAGCGCAGCCGGCTGCGCGAGGACCTGCAGCGCCGCGCCGCCCTCACCGCCTACGCCGTGCGCGAGGCGTCCGAGCGGCTCGTGGCGCGCGGCGCGCGTACCGGCTACGCCAGGATCCTCACCCGGTTCGGACGGCCCGACCGCTCCATCGCGATCTACGACTCCTTCGGCTCCGCCCTCGAGACGAGCAAGGAGGTGCAGGGCGCCCTCGGACCCATCGGGCCTCTCGTCACGGAGACGCTGCAGCGGAACGACTCGGTCAGCCAGTTGAAGGTGGTCGGGGGCCGGCCGGTGTGGGTGCACGTGGAGCCGCTCCAGCAGGATGACCAGCCCGTGGGCGCCGCCGTCGTGCTGCTCGACGCCCAGCACCTGGAGACGAGCGAGTGGGACCTGTGGCGCCGCACGGGCGTCCGCCTCGGCGTGCTAATGCTGCTGCTCACGGGGACGACCTGGCTGATCGTCCGCGCCTCGATCACGCGACCGATGGCCCGGATGGCCGAGTGGACGAAGCAGCTGAAGGGCGGGCGGCCCATGACGCCGCCCCCCGACGCCGACGCGGGCCTCTTCGGCTCGCTCGCGACGGAGGTGACCGGGCTCGCCAGGACGCTGGCCCGGGCGCGGGCCTCGGCGGCCGAGGAGGCCCGGCTCCGCCTGGCCGGCGAGAGCCTCTGGACCGAGGAGCGCCTCAAGCAGTTCGTCGAGATCCGGTTCGGCGAGCGGCCCATCTACGTCGTGTCCAACCGCGAGCCCCTCAGCCACGTGCGGGACGGGCGCGGCGTGCGCGAGCAGCAGCCGGCCAGCGGGCTCGTCACCGCCCTCGAGCCCATCATGGTGGCGTGCGGCGGCGTCTGGGTCGCGCACGGCAGCGGGACCGCCGACACCCTCGTGGGCGAGCGCGTCGGGTTGCCGACGACCGACCCCGTGTACACGCTGCGCCGGGTGTGGCTCACCGAGGAGGAGGAGGCCGGCTACTACTACGGGTTCTCGAACGAGGGGCTCTGGCCGCTCTGTCACATCGTCCACGAGCGGCCCCAGTTCCGGGCGAGCGACTGGGAGCAGTACCGGGCCGTGAACGCGAAGTTCGCCCAGGCGCTCGTCGAGGAGATGGAGAAGGCGGAGCACCCGATCGTCCTCGTGCAGGACTATCACTTCGCGCTCCTGCCGCACTTCGTCAAGCAGGCCCGGCCGGACGCGCGCGTGGCCCTCTTCTGGCACATCCCGTGGCCGAACTTCGAGGCGTTCGGGATCTGCCCGTGGCAGCAGGAGATCCTCCTCGGGATGCTGGGCGCCGACCTCGTCGGCTTCCACACCCAGTTCCACTGCAACAACTTCCTCGAGACGATCGAGCGCACCATCGAGGGGCGGATCGAGTGGGACCACTTCACGGTGGTCCGCGGCCAGCACACGACGCACGTGCGCCCGTTCCCCATCAGCGTGGCGCCGGACGCCGACGACGTGGTGCTTCCCAGCCGAGACGTGCTCCGCGCCGAGCTCGGCATCGAGGCGGAGTTCTTCGGCGTCGGCGTCGAGCGCGTGGACTACACGAAGGGCTTGCCCGAGCGGTTTCGCGCCATCCGGCGGTTCTTCGAGCGCTGGCCGGAGTACCGTCGCCGGCTGGTGTTCCTCCAGATCG
Source organism: Candidatus Methylomirabilota bacterium (assembly GCA_025922915.1). Taxonomy (GTDB): domain Bacteria; phylum Methylomirabilota; class Methylomirabilia; order Rokubacteriales; family CSP1-6; genus JAICGY01. The sequence continues at coordinate 4,053 of JAICGY010000096.1, forward strand.
CGTCGCCGAGCCGCGGCCGCATCCCGCGCTACCAGGCGCTCCAGCAGGAGGTGCGGGACGCCGTGAAGGCGATCAACGAGGAGATCGGCGAGCGCGGCTGGCAGCCGATCGTCTACCGCGAGCGGCATCACGACCACGCGGAGGTCCGGCGCTGCTACCAGGCGGCTGACTTCTGCATGGTGACGTCGCTCCACGACGGCATGAACCTCGTCGCCAAGGAGTTCATCGCGTCCCGCGAGGACGACGACGGCGCGCTGATCCTGAGCCGGTTCACCGGCGCCTCGCGCGAGCTGCGGGACGCCATCCTGGTCAACCCCTACGACGTCGAGGACATGGCCCAGGCGATCCACACCGCGGTGACGCTCGATCCGACCGAGCAGCGTTCGCGGATGCGGCGCATGCGCCTTCAGGTGCGCGAGCACAACATCTACGCCTGGGCGGGCCTGCTGCTCTCCGAGCTCGCGCGGATCCCGCAGGCGGCGCCGCTCGGAGAGTGAGCGGCGCTCCCCCCTGTCGCCTCTGGTAGACTTGCCCGTGTAAGCCTTGCAACGTGGCTCGTCATTCGCCCCAAACAGCTGAGAATAAAGCTACCTGGTCTGGCACCGGCCTTGCTGTTGGGTGTCCCATCGCCGACGCCGGCGACGATACCATCAGAAAGGCAGAGCCGAGCCATGGACGACGAGAAGATGAGCGACATCTCGATGAAGGGGGCGCCCCCCTGCGGCCGATGTCACATGCTGGTGGCGCGCTACGCGCCCCAGGTGGTGGCGTCGACGGGGACCTATCACCGCGAGTGCTTCGAGGCGTGGTACGTGGGTCGCCACGGGCGTCGGCCGAGCCTGCTCGCCGGCACGAACGGCGATCGTCATCGCTATCAGGTGCGCGAACCGCAGTCGGTCCAGCAGGTGCGCGACCGCGCCGCGTGACCGGTCGGTGGTGAGCGCGCGCCGCGGCGCGCCGGCACGCCGGGAGCGGGACAGCCTCGGCGTGAAGTCGGTGCCGCGGCGCGCGCTCTACGGGATCTTCACCCAGCGCGCGCGCGAGACGTTCGTCCTCACCGGTCAGCCTCCGCACCCGGCCCTCGTCCGGGCCTACGCCCGCATCAAGCAGGCCGCGGCGCGGGTGAACGCCCGTCTTGGCCTGCTGCCGCCGCGCTGGGCGACGGCGATCGTGGCGGCGGCCGACGAGGTGATCGCCGGCCGCGTGCCCGACACCGCGGTCATCGACGTGCTCCAGGCCGGCGCCGGGACGCCGGCCCACATGAACGTGAACGAGGTGCTGGCCAACCTCGCGAACGAGCGGCTCGGCGGGCGGCGGGGCGCGTACGCGCCGATCCACCCCAACAATCACGTGAACCTCGGGCAGTCGTCGAACGACGTCACCCCCACCGCGCTCCGGCTCATGGCCCTGGAGCTGCTCGACCCGCTGGACGCCGAGCTCGGCGCGCTGGCGCGGGCCTGCCGGCGCCTGGGCGCGCGCGAGCGGATGACCGTCAAGCCCGGGCGCACGCACCTGCAGGACGCGGTGCCCATCACGTGGGGACAGGTGCTGGACGGCTGGGCGCAGGCCCTCGACGAGGCCGGGACCGCCCTCCGGCACGCCGGCGAGGAGCTGACCGTCGTCGGGCTCGGCGGCACGGCGGTGGGAACTGGCCTCACCAGCCATCCCGACTTCCGGCGCCTCGTCGTCCGGGAGCTGTCCCGGCTCGTGGGGCGCCGGCTGGCGCCGGCGCCCAGCCCGGTGACCGCGACGTGGTCGCTCCGTCCGCTGCTCGGCTGCTCCGCGGCCCTCCGGTCCACGGCCACCGACCTCGGCAAGATCTGCTTCGACCTGCGACTCCTCACGTCCGGACCCGACACCGGCCTCGCCGAGATCGTGCTGCCCGAGGTCGAGCCCGGATCCTCGATCATGCCCGGGAAGGTGAACCCGTCGGTGCCGGAGGCGGTGCAGATGGCGTGCTTCCAGGTGAGCGCGCACGACCACGCGATCGCGCTCGCGGCCGGCGCCGGCGAGCTCGAGCTCAACGTCATGACGCCGCTCGTCGCGCTGAACCTGGCGGGCGCCCTCGAGCTCCTGACCCGGGCCGCGCGCCTGCTGCGGGAGCGGTGTCTCGAGGGGGTCCGCGTCGACCGGGCGCGGGCGCGCGCCCTCGTCGCGGGCAGCCTGATCGAGGCGACGGCCCTGTCGCCCTACCTCGGCTACGAGGTCGTCGCCGAGCTGGTGAAGGAGGCGCGCGCGCGGCGGCGTCCGCTGCGTGGGCTCGTGCGCGAGCACGGCCTGCTCGCCGACGCGGACCTGACGCGCCTCCTCTCCCCGGCGGCCCTCACCGGCCCGCGCGCCACCGACGTCGCGCTGCGCCGGCGCGTGCAGGCGTCCCCGGCCTACCGGGCGTTTCGCGCCCGGCGCCCCTGAACCGGCATGCGCAACCCCCGTCCGGAAAAGGGGCTTGTCGACGCACGGCCCGGGTTCATACTCAGCTAGAAATGCGGTGTCTCCTGGTCTGCTCGGATGACCTCCTCTGGCGCATGGTCCCGGATCTCGGCGAGGCCCGGCTGGCCCCCGTCTGGGTGGTCGAGCGCCCCCGGGACCGCGCCCGCATCGCCGAGCGCGGCGGCGACGTCGTGGCGGGCCGCCTGGACGGCGAGGCGGTGTTCCGGCGCGCCTTCCGGACCGGCTACGAGCCGGTGCTCCTGGCCGTCGAGCCGGCGCGCCAGGCGCGGGTGATGGCGGCCCTGCGGGCGGTCGCGCCGCACGCGCCCGTCGTGGCCCTGACCGAGACGCGCGTGGAGGCGCCGGGCGTGGCGACGCTGCCGCAGGCCTCGGTGGCCGAGCGGGTGATCGGGCCGGCGCTCGAGCGCGCGCTCACCGGGGCGCGGGTGGAGCGGCTGCGCGCGCAGGTGGCGGGCGCCGAGCGCGTGCTGATCATGATGCAGGACGATCCCGATCCCGACGCCATCGCCTCCGCCCTGGCCCTGCGGACGCTGCTGGGGCGCACGAAGACGAGCGCGCCCATCGCCACCTTCGGCGCGGTGACGCGCCCCGAGAACCGCGCGATGATCCGCATCCTCGACATCGACGTCGAGCAGATCAAGCCGCCCGCGCTGGAGGAGTACGAGGCCGTCGCCATGGTGGACACCCAGCCCGCCTTCCTCGGGGAGAGCATCGGCGAGGTGGACGTCGTGATCGACCACCATCCCGAGGAGGTGCCCGCGCGCGCGCGGGTGAAGGACATCCGTCCCTCCTACGGCGCGACGTCGACGATGCTCACCGAGTACCTGCGCGCCGCCGACGTCCGGGTACGCGAGCGCCTGGCCACCGCGCTCGCGTACGGCATCAAGGCGGACACCCTGCACCTGGAGCGCGGCGCGACGCGCGCGGACCTCGAGGCGTTCCGGTTCCTGCACGGCCTCGCCAACCACAGCGCGCTGCGCCGGATCGAGCGGCCGGACCTGCCGGAGGCGGCCCTCGACGTGCTGGCGCGCGGCATCGGACGGCGGCGCGTGGAGCAGGGCGCGCTGCTGACGCACCTGGGCCGCGTGGGCTACCCGGAGCTGGTCGCGCAGTTCGCCGACCTGCTGCTGGGCGTCGAGGGCGTGGAGTGGGCCGTCGTGTCGGGCGTCGTGAACGCCGAGGTGCACGTCTCGGTGCGCAACGTGGGGTACGTGCGGGCGGCGGGCGACGTCGTGCGGGCCGCCTTCGGCGACGTCGGCAGCGCCGGCGGCCACCGGTCGATGGCGAAGGCGGTGATCCGCCTGCGCGAGTGGCGCGCGGCCGGGCACCGGGCGACGGCCCGCGCCATCGCCGACACCGTGGCCACCCGCTTCCTGCGCGCGCTCCGGAGCTGACCGTGGCGCTGGGCTACGTCGTCGTCGCTTTGGTGACCGCCGCGGTCGCGATCTTCGCCCTCGAGAACCGGGATCGCGTGACGGTGCACTTCCTCGGGTGGTTCGTGCCGGACCTCCCGGTGGCCGCGGTGGTGCTCCTGTCGCTCGTCGCCGGCATGCTGCTGGCCGGGTTCCCGCTGTGGATCCAGCGATGGCGGTGCCGCGCCCGCTGCCGGGCCCTCGAGGCGAGACTCCGGGCGCTCGAGCGCCCGCCCGACGCCAGCCCGTCCGTGAAGGCCTGACCGCGATGGACGAGGCCGCCCGCCTCCTCGAGGCGATCCGTGAGCAGCTCGGGGCGGGCCGGGTCGAGCGGCTGAGCGGGCTGCTGGAGAGCGCGCACGCCGCGGACATCTCGAGCGCGCTCCGCGAGCTGCCCCTCGCCGACCAGGTCCACGTCTTCCGTCTGCTCTCCGCCGACCAGGCCGGCGCCGTGCTGTCCGAGCTCGACGACCACATCCTCCTCGATCTCGTCCGGGCCCTCGACGAGCACGAGGTCTCGCGCATCCTCGAGCGGATGCCGTCCGATCACGTCGTCGAGGTCGTGGACGAGCTGCCCAAGGAAGAGGCGGACAAGATCCTCGACCTCATGGAAGAGGAGAAGTCCGAGGAGGTCCAGGAGCTCCTCGAGTACGGCGAGAACACGGCGGGCCGCCTCATGTCCCGCGACTACATCGCGGTGGACGAGGGCGCCACCGTCGCGCAGGCGATCGAGCACATCCGCAAGTCGGCGCGCGGCGACGGCGGCTTCCACCTCTACGTCATCGACGACCACGAGCACCTGGTCGGGATCGTCCCCCTCCACCGGCTCCTGGCCGCCGATCCCGCCACGCCGATCCGCGCCATCCGGATCGACGACGTGCAGAGCGTCGTCGCCGACACGGACCAGGAGGACGTGGCGCGGCTGGTGCAGCGGTACGACCTCGTCCAGGTGCCGGTGGTCGACGCCGGCCATCGCCTGCTCGGCACCATCAGCGTCGAGGACGTCATCGACGTCATCCACGAGGAGGCCACCGAGGACATCCAGCGCCTGGCCGGCGTGGCCGGGGACGAGACCGTCCTCGACCCGCCCCAGGCCGTGCTCGGCAAGCGTCTCCTCTGGCGGTTCATCAACCTCGGCACCGCCGTGCTCGCCGCCTCGGTGATCGGGCTGTTCGAGGAGTCGATCCGCGCCCTCGCCACGCTGGCCGTCTTCATGCCGATCGTCGCCTCCATGGGCGGCATCGGCACGACGCAGACCGCCACCGTCGTCGTCCGGGGCATCGCGATGGGCGAGATGACGGCCGGCGTCGTCAGCCGCGTCATGCGCAAGGAGCTGTGGCTGGCGGTCACCACCGGCGCGGCCAACGGCCTCGTCCTTGCTGGCATCGCCTACCTGTGGAAGGGACAGTGGCTCCTGTCGCTCGTCCTGGGCGTCGCGCTGCTCTTCACCATGGTGGTCGCGGCGGTGGTGGGCACGCTCGTGCCGGTCGCGCTCAAGACCTTCCGGATCGACCCGGCCATCGCGTCGAGCGTCATCATCACGACGTTCACCGACGTCTGCGGGTTCTTTTCGTTCCTGGGTCTCGCCACGCTCATGATCCGGTTCCTCCTGTAGGCGGACGAGCCTCTTGGCAATCGCCGCGAGTGGAGCGTAAAATGCACCCCATTGTGATCTTCCCGGGCCAGCGCAGCGGCCTCGGAACCCACACGCTGGAGGGTCGACCGTGGACGTAGCGCTGGAGAAGCGGCAGGTCGAGCGCGCCTACGAGTTCTACGCTCCAGTCTACGACCTGATCTTCGACTGGATCTTCGCCCCCGGGCGCCAGCAGGCGATCGCCCAGCTCGGGCTCAAGCCGCCGGAGACCGTGCTCGAGGTGGGCATCGGGACGGGGCTGAACCTGCCCCTCTATCCCGCCGCGTGCCGGCTCACCGGCATCGACCTGTCCCAGGAGATGCTCGACAAGGCCGTGGAGCGGGCCCAGAAGCTCGCGATGCCGAACGTGACGCTCAAGGTCATGGACGCCACGTCCATGGACTTCGCGGACAACGAGTTCGACAGCGCGATCGCCACGTACACCATCTCGGCCGTGCCCGACCCCGTCGCCGTGCTGCGCGAGATGCGGCGCGTCGTGAAGCCGGGCGGCGTCATCGTGCTCCTCAACCACTGGCGCAGCGAGCGCCGCGTCCCCGGCCGCGTGGAGGATCTCGTGGCGCCGCTGTGCACGCGGCTCGGCTGGAAGTCCAACCTCTCGATGAAGCCCCTGCTGGCGCAGGTGGGACTGACCCCGGAGCTGATCGCGAAGGTGAACCTGTTCAACGGGTGGCGCCTCGTGAAGTGCGTCAACCGGAAGTAGGGCGCCTCGCCGCTCTCGCCCTCGCCGCCCTCCTCGCGCTCCCCGTCGTGCCCGCGCTCCGCGGGCTCCTGATCTCGGCGGCCTTCCTCGTCGAGTTCCTGACCGGCGGCGCCCACGCGCCGCTGACCCGCGTGACGGCGCCACCGCGGCTGGACACCGTCACGCTGCCCACCGGGGTCGCGGACCTGTGGCGCCCGTCGCACGGGCCGGGCCGCACGCTCGTGCTCGTGCACGGGCTCACGGAGGACGGCAAGAACGACCCGCGGCTCCGCCGGGCGGCCGCCCTCCTCGCCCGCGCGGGGTTCGCCGTGATCGTCCCCACCATCCCCGGGCTGACGCGCGGGCGGCTGCGCGTGGAGGACGTGGCGCCGGTCACGGCGGCGCTCGCCGCAGCGCCCGGGCCGGCCGTCGTCGTGGGGGTCAGCGTGGGTGCGGGACCCGCGATGCTCGGCGCCGCGGATCCGAGCGTCCGCGCCCGCGTCGACGCGGTCGTGAGCCTCGGAGGCTACGCGTCGGCGCCGGAGCTCGTCCGCTACTACCTGACGGGCGAGTTCGGCTGGAAGGACCGGACCGGGCGCGTGCAGCACGATCCCGCGCTCGTCCGGGCGTTCGTCGAGGCCAACGCCGACCTGCTCGCGCCCGCCACGCGGCGCGTGGTGGCGACGGGCGACCTGCAGGCGGTCGCCCGCGTGGTCGCCGCCCCGCCCCCGGAGCTCGCGGCGCTCCTGGCCCGCCTGTCGCCGCTGCACGTCGCCGGGGAGATCCCCGGCACCCTCATCCTGATCCACGGCCGGGACGATCCGGCCGTGCCCTACACCGAGAGCCTCCGCCTCGCCGAGGCCCGCGGGGGCGACACCAGGCTCGTCGTCGTGGACGTCCTGGGCCACGTCGAGGGCGCCACGCTGCGCGCCCGGCTGGCCGCCGGGCGCGACCTGCTCGCCCTCCTGACGATCACGTACCGCCTCCTCGCCTCCTGAGCTGGGCACGGCGAGCGCCGGCCAGATCAATCGCGCGAGAAGCGGACCTCCAGACGATCGATCGAGGTTCCGCCGTGACGCTGGGCATGGCCGAGGAACGCCCCGCCGATCTTCCCCGACTTGTCGGCGTCGTCGATCACGTAGCGGATCGCGTCACCCCACCACTCCAGCCGGACCTTCCCGCGGTATGCCGTGTGCTTGAGCCGGAGACTCTCCTTCCGCCGCCTCCCGTTGCGATGCCATGTCGACCCCTTCTCGAACGCCTTCCAGAGCGGCCGCAGGTCCTCGTCCTTCCGCGGCAGGATCAGTCCTTCGATCCGTTGACCGTGCGAGTTCTTCGTCTTCCTCGCCATGTCGCCCCTCGCCGCGCGGCGGTGACTGCTGCTGATCCAGGGTAGTCCATGCGCTGCCCGGAACGGCCACGAATAGGGATGCCCGCGATCGTGGCGACGACCGGGCGCGCCGCCACGGCGCCGTCAGCCCGCCGCCGCCCGCAGGAGCTCGAACACGCGCGCCGGCGTCAGCGGGATCGCCTCGACGCGCACGCCCCGGTCCGCCAGCGCGTCCTCGACGGCG
>JAICGY010000097.1 GCA_025922915.1 Candidatus Methylomirabilota bacterium
AGGAAGGCGCGGCCCTCCGCGCTCAGCCGCATGCCTTCCCGGGGGCCGCCGGGCACGCGCTCGAGGAGCCGGAGCCCGGCCGCGCGCTCCAGCTCCCGGAAGTACCCCCAGCCGTGCCGGTAGGACATGCCCATGCGCTCCACCGCCTGCCGCAGCGATCCCAGCTCGTCGACGAGCTCGAGGAGACGCGCCCGGCCGTCGCCGAACTTCACGGCGCCGAAGACCACCCAGACCTTGAAGCGCGGCTCCACGGTGCCCTACTCTGCCACACGTCGCCGCCCGCCCCCGGGCAGCCGCGCGGCGCGTCGCGCGGTACAATGCGCAGCGGTTCGCCACTGTCCTCGAGGAGGTTCCCGATGGCTCCGCAGATCCCGGACGGGCCACGCGCCGGCGTGTCCGACGCCGTCCTCGCCGCTGCGCGCGCCGCCGGGCGCTGAGACGTCCGTGATCGACGCCATCACGCGCCGGCTGGGCGGGCCCCGCGTCCTGGCGTTGCCCCTGCTGCGGATCCTCGCCCTCCTGATCGGTGTGACCTGGGTCGCGCTCGCGCCCGCCGACATCCCCGGCGTCGGCGCCGTCGAGCTCGTCGTGCTCGGCTTCGCGGTCTACAGCGCGGCCGTCATCACCCTGCTGTTGCTCCATCCCGCGCGGACGCTGCGCTACAACTTCCTGGTCCTGCTGGCCGACCTCGGGTTCGCGCTGGCGCTGGTGGTCACCACGGGTGGCGCGCGCAGCGCGATGTTCGCCGCGCTGCTCGTGATCGCGGGGCTCCAGTCGTACTACTACGGCATCCGCCGGGGCGTCGGCGTGGGGTTCGGGGCGGCGCTCGCGTACCTGATCGTCGTCTGGCCCACCGTCACGCCCGCGGAGTGGTCGAACATCGTCGTCCGCGTCGCCACCCTGCTGGGGACGGCCGTCGGCATCGGCGTGCTGGCCGACCTCGAGGAGCGCGAGCGCTCGAAGGTGCTCGAGCTCACGTCCCGGGCGCAGGCGCGCGAGCGGTTCATCGGCAACGTCGTCGAGAGCCTGCACGAGGGCGTCGTGGCGCTCGATGCCGGGGGGCGGATCGTGGCGTGGAACGCGGCGATGGAGCGCACGTGGGGCGTCGCCGCCTCCGACGTCCTCGGCCGCGACGTCTTCGCCTGCTTCCCGGAGATCGCGAAGGCGGCCTGGGGCGAGGCCCTGCGTCAGCTGCTGCGAGGCGAGGTCGACCGCGTCGCCTTCGAGCAGGTCGAGCATCGGACGCCGGGCGGTCCGTCCTGCATCCTCAACGTCAAGGGCGGCCTGCTCCGCGAGCCCGGGCAGCCGGCGGGGGCGGTGCTGCTGGTGGAGGACATCACGGAGCGGGTGGCGCTCCAGCGCTCGGCCCTGCAGGCCGAGAAGCTCGCGGGCATCGGCACCCTGGCCGCCGGCATCGCCCACGAGCTGAACAACCCCATCGGGATCATCTCCTCCCGCACCGAGCTGATGCTGCTCGAGGCCGAGACGCGTCCGATTCCCGACGAGGTGCGCGAGGACCTCCACGTCCTGCACCGCCACGCCCAGCGGGTGGCGCGCATCGCGCAGGGGCTGCTGTCGTTCGCGCGGCAGGCGCCGGGCGCCCGCGGCCCGGTGGACCTCAACCGCGTGGTGGACGACACGCTCGTGCTCGTCGAGAAGTCGATCGTGCGCGACGGCATCCGGCTGACCCGCCAGCTCAGCGCCGGGCTTCCCGCCGTGTGGGGCGACGCCCACGGGCTGCAGCAGGTGCTGATCAACCTGCTCACGAACGCCCGCGACGCCGTGGGCGCCGCCGGCGAGATCGCGATCGTCACCGCGGCGAGCACCGACCCCCCCGGGGTCCGGGTCGCGGTGTGCGACACCGGGCCCGGCATCCCGGCCGCGACCCTGCCGCGCGTGTTCGACCCGTTCTTCACGACCAAGCCGGAGGGCACCGGGCTCGGGCTGTCGATCTCGTACGGGATCGTCCGCGACCACCAGGGCACCGTCGACGTGCAGTCGACGCCGGGCCGGGGCACGACCTTCACCGTCACCTTCCCGGCGGCGAGCGCGACGACATGAGCGAGCCCCGCATCCTCATCGTGGACGACGAGCCGGACATGGTCGAGAACGTCACGCGCATCCTGCGCCGCGCCGGCCACCGGTGCACCGGCGTCACCGACCCCGCGCGGGCACTCGCCCTGCTGGAGTCCGACCGCCCGGACCTGCTGCTCACCGACCTCAAGATGCCGGAGGTCGACGGCCTCACCCTGCTCCGCCGCGCGCGCACGCTCGATCCGGCGCTGCCCGTGGTGGTGATCACCGCCTTCGCCTCCATCGAGTCGGCGGTGGCCGCGATCAAGGAGGGTGCCTTCGATTACCTCCCGAAGAACTTCTCCGTCGACCAGCTCACCGTCGTCGTGGAGCGCGCGCTCCGCCAGCGCCGGCTCCAGCTCGAGAACGTCAATCTCCGCGCGCAGCTGCAGACGACGTTCGCCTTCGACAACGTGCTCGGCCGGAGCCCGGCGATGGCGGAGGTCTTCGAGCTGGTGCGCAAGGCCGCGCGGTCGGAGGCGAACATCCTCGTGGTCGGCGAGTCCGGGACGGGCAAGGAGCTGATCGCCCGCGCCGTGCACGCCAACAGCCCGCGTGCCGCCCAGCCGTTCGTGCCGGTGGACTGCGCCTCGCTGCCCGAGAACCTGCTCGAGTCGGAGCTCTTCGGCCACGAGAAGGGGGCGTTCACCGGCGCCGTCCGGACGAAGCCCGGGCTCGTCGAGGTGGCGGCGGGCGGGACGCTCTTCCTCGACGAGATCGGGGAGCTGCCGCTCGGCCTGCAGGTGAAGCTCCTCCGCGCGCTCCAGGAGCGCCAGATCCGCCGCGTGGGCGGCACCGTCCTCGTGGACGTGGACGTGCGCGTCGTCTCGGCGACCAATCGCGATCTGGCGGCGGCCATCGCGCGTGGCGAGTTCCGCGAGGAGCTCTACTACCGCGTCAACGTCATCGAGATCCGCCTGCCGCCCCTGCGGGAGCGCACCGGCGACGTCCGCCTGCTCGCCGCCGCCTTCCTCAAGCGCTACGGCCAGGGCCGGGTGCTCGGCTACGACGAGACGGCGATGGCCGCGCTCGAGGCGTACCGGTGGCCGGGCAACGTGCGGGAGCTGCAGAACGTGGTGGAGCGCGCCTGCGCGCTCGCCGAGACGCAGACGATCACGGCGCGCGACCTGCCCGCCACCGTCCTCGCCGGCGGCCGGCCGGCCTCCGCAGCCGCCGGCGAGGTGCCGGCCGCGCTGAAGCAGGCGGCCACCGGCGACGTCGGGCTGCGAGAGGCCAAGGACCGCTGGATGTCGGTCCTCGAAGCCTCCTACCTGCGCGATCTCCTGGAACGTCACGGCGGCAACGTCTCGGCCGCTGCGAAGACGGCGGGCATCGACCGCAAGACGTTCCACCGGCTCATCAACAAGCACGGGCTCAAGACCTAGGGCGCGCGCCCGCGCCCGCGGGGTCGGGGTGACCCAGCGGGGCGAGGGTGCCTCACGTGGGCCCGTGCGCATCCCCCGAAGGTGCTGATTTCCAGCGAGTTACTGCGTGGCACGCCGGTCGCAATCGCGTTCGGGGAGCCTGGAGGGTGAGCCAGGCGAGGAGGTGGAGAATGGAGATCAAGAAGATCCTGGTCCCGCTGGACGGCTCGGTCCTCGCGGAGGCGGCGCTGGCGCCGGCCGTCGAGCTGGCGATGAAGACGGGCGCGCAGATGCTGGTGCTGCTGCGGGCGGCCGAGGCGCATACCATGCCGATGGCCGATCCGTCGGAGGCGCAGGTCACGGCGGTCCGCACGGCCGAGGAGTACCTGGCCGGGGCGCGGGAGCGAGTGGTCAAGGCGGGCTTCGAGCGGGTCGAGACGTCGGTCTGGTACGGACCGCCGGCCGAGGCCATCGTGGAGGCGGCCGCCTTCCGCAAGGCCGACCTCATCGTCATGTCGAGCCACGGTCGCAGCGGGCTCGGCCGGCTGGTGCTGGGCAGCGTGGCGGAGACGGTGCTCCGCGGGACCACCGTGCCCATCCTCCTGATCCGGCCCGGCAACGCGCCGGTCAGCTCGCCCTTCGTGAGCGGCCAGGTCACGGCACGGGAGATCGCCAATGTATGAGCACAAGCACGTGCTGGTTGCCGTCGACGGCTCGGCCGACTCGGAGGCGGTGCTGACGTTCCTGCTCGGGATCGCCGGGCCGCTGGACATGCGCGTGACGCTCCTGCGCGTGCTCGAGCCCGTGGTGCCCGACGTCATCGAGGGCTCCCGGCACGTCGTCGTGGAGGACGCGGAGGCACGGCGCACCGATGCCGAGGAGTACCTCGCCGCCCTTGCCGCCGACCTCCGCTCGCGCGGCGTGGAGACCCGCTGCCGGGTCGGGCGCGGCAAGCCGGCCGAGGAGATCCTGGCCGCCGCCCGCGCGGAGGGCGTCGACTTCATCGCGATGGCCACGCATGGCCGCAGCGGGGTCAGACGGCTGCTGTTCGGCTCGGTGGCGGAGACCGTCCTGCGTCACGCCGACGTCCCGGTGTTCCTGATCCGACAGCCCGCAACGGTGGGCACGACGGAGGGTCGATGAGCAAGCGCCTGCTCCATCCCACGGACTTCTCCCCTGCCTCACGGTCCGCCTTCGAGCGCGCGGTGGCGACCGCGAAGGCGGACCGGGGCCAGCTCACGCTGGTCCACGTCATCTCGCCCGTCATCCCGCTGGCGGGGGAGGGCTACGTCTCGCCGGCCGTCTACGACCAGATGGCGGAGGCGTCGCGGCAGTGGGCGCAGAAGAAGATGGACGGGCTGCTGGCACGGGCTCGCAAGGCGGGCGTCAAGGCCACCGGCCTGCTGCTGGAGGGGGTGGCGCACGAGGCCATCGTCAAGGCCGCCCGGGCTCGCAAGGCCGACCTCATCGTGATGGGCACCCATGGCCGGACCGGCGTGGCGCGGTTCTTCCTGGGCAGCGTGGCCGCGCGCGTCGCCGCCACCGCGCCATGCCCGGTCCTCACCGTCCGGGGTCGCTGAGGCCGGTCCCCCGAGGACCCGGATGATGCCGCCGGGGCCGAGCGCCGACGCGGTCGTGGCCATCGGGGCGGCGGCGCTGCGCGAGTACCTCGCGCGCGTCCTCGGTGCGCCGGTCGAGGTGCTCGCGCTGCGCGCGCTCACCGGCGATGGCGGCGACGATCCCAAGGGGTTCGGCTACGGGGTCCCCTTCGAGGTCGTCTGCCGCGTGGGCGGCGCCGAGCGGCGGCTCGTGGTCTCGCGCACGCGGCCGGCCCGGGGGTTCGGTCACGACTACCCCGCCGACCGGGCGTGGCAGGCCCTCTACGGCCACGCCGCCTACAACAGCTTCCCCCGGCACGTCCGGAGCCTCGACGTCGGGTTCGTCCGCCGGGACGGCGAGATGGTGTCCGCGGCCGACGCGTCGGAGTTCTTCCAGCTCGTCGAGAAGGCGCCCGGCCGCCTGTACTGGATCGACCTCGACCGGCTGCTCGACGGCCGCCTCGATCCGCTCGACACGGCCCGCGCCGAGACCCTGGCCCGCTTCCTGGCCGGCGCGCACGCCGTCAAGCACGACGATCCCGCGATCTACGCGCGCCGCATCCGGGAGCTGGTCGGCCACGGCGAGTGCTTCATGGGGATCGTCGACAGCCTGCCGCACCCGTGGCCGCCGCTGCCGCCGGCGGCGTGCGAGACGCTCGAGCACGACATGGTGACCTGGCGGTGGCGGCTGCACGATCGCGCGCACCGCCTTTCGCGGACCCACGGCGACTTCCATCCCTGGAACATCCTCTTCGAGAGGGGCACCGACTTCTCCGTGCTCGATCGCAGCCGCGGCGAGTGGGGGGAGCCGGCCGACGACGTCGCCGCCCTCGGGATCAACTACCTCTTCTTCGGCATGCGCAAGGCGGCGCGCGCCGGCGAGCGCGGGGTCGCCGAGCCGTTCCGCACGCTCTTCGAGGACTTCGTCGGCAGCTACGTGCGGGCCAGCGGCGACCGCGAGATCCACGAGACGCTGCCCCCGTTCCTGGCGTTCCGGGCGCTCGTGCTGGCGCATCCGCGCTGGTACCCCGATCTCCCCGAGGGGCTCCGCCACGACCTGCTGCGCCTCGCGCGGTCCCTGGCCGCGGCGACGCGGTTCGATCCGGCCGACATCTCGCGGCCGGACGGCGCCGCGCGATGAGCTGGGCGATCTGGATCACCGGTCCGCCGGGCAGCGGGAAGTCGACGGTGGCGCGCGCGGCGGCGGCCGCGCTCATCGCCCGCGGATCCCCGGTGCGCGTGCTCGAGCTGGACCAGATCCGCCGCGCCATCACCCCCCGGCCGACGTACAGCGACGCCGAGCGCGAGGTCGTGTACCGCTCGCTGGTCTTCATGGCGGCCGCCCTCACCCAGGCCGGTGTCCCGGTGATCGTCGACGCCACCGCCCACCGGCGTGCCTGGCGCGACCTCGCGCGCGACGCCGTCCCGCGCTTCGCCGAGGTCCAGATCGAGTGCCCGCCGGCGCTCGCCCGCGAGCGCGAGCGCGGCCGGCGCGACAGCCATGCGCTCCCGGGCATCTATGCCCGGGCCGACCAGCCGGGAGCCACCGTGCCGGGCGTGAACGTCCCCTACGAGCCCGCCCTGGCGCCGGAGCTGGTCATCGACACGGCCGTCGAGCCCCCGGCGGCGGCGGGGGCGCGCGTGGCCGCGCTGGCGGCGACGCTCGGTCCCGTGACGCCCGTCGGGGCCAGGAGACCGGCGTGGGCGGTCTGGCTCACCGGCCTGCCGGGCAGCGGCAAGACCACGCTCGCCTCCCGCCTGGCCGAGCGCCTGGAGGCCCGCGGCACCCGGGCCACGATCCTCGAGTGGACGGCGCTCCGCGCGTTCACGGTGCCGGCGGCCTTCGCCTCGCCGACCCAGGAGGACATCGCCCACCGCGCGCTCGCCTGGACGGCCAAGCTGCTGGTGGAGGCCGGGCAGCCCGTCATCGTGGACGCGACGGCGCCGCGGCGCGCCTGGCGCGAGCTGGCGCGGACGCTCGTCGAGCCCTTCGCGGAGATCCAGCTCGTCTGTCCGGCCGAGATCTGCGCCGAGCGCGAGCGGATGGTCCGCTGGAGCGGCTGGCCCTGCGTGCAGGCCGCGCCCGCGCCGGCGGTCGTCGAGCACACGGTGGAGTACGAGTACGCCCTGGCGCCCGAGCTCTCCCTGAGAACCGACATCCACGGCGAGTGGCCGGCCACGGAGGAGATCCTGCGAATCGTCACGCGGCTGATCCGCGGCGGCGCCGCAGAGACAACAGGAGACACCATGCGAGTCCGCGACATCATGACCGCCAAGCCGATCACCGTGGACCCCGAGACCCCGATGCTCGAGGCCCGGCAGCAGATGCTCGACCACCGCTTCCGGCACCTCGTCGTCGTGGAGGGCGGCCGGGTCGCCGGGATCGTCACCGACCGCGACATCCGGCTGAACCTGCCCTCGCCGGCGACCAGCCTCTCGGTGTGGGAGATCAACTACCTGCTCTCCCGGCTGCGCGTCCGCGACGTCATGTCGAAGTCGGTCATCATCGTGGATCCCGATCGCCCGGTGACGGAAGCCGCCCGCATCATGATCGACCACAAGATCGGCGCCCTGCCCGTCGTGGAGGGCGAGCGGCTGACCGGGATCGTCACCGAGACGGACTTCGTGCGGGCGCTGGCCCGCGGCGGCCCCGCATGACCCCGGCCGCGCTCGTCGTCGACGACGAGCCGGATCTCGCCGCGACGTGCGAGCGGCTCCTGCGGCGCGCCGGCTACACGGTGGTGACGGCCACGTCGCGCCGCTCGGCGCTGGCGGCGCTCGACGCCGAGCCGTTCGCGCTCGCGGTCGTCGATCGGCACCTGCCCGACGGCGACGGGCTGGACGTGCTCCGGGCCGCCCGGGAGCACGCGATCCCGGTCGTGATCATGACGGGCTACGCGTCGGCGACGAGCCGCACGTCCTCGCACTCGGCGGGGGCCGCCGCGTACCTCGCCAAGCCCTTCAGCGCGCAGGCGTTCCTGGCCGCGGTCGGCACCGCCGTCGGCGCCTCGCCGCCGGACCGCGCGCCCGGCCCCGCGGATCGCTAGAGGCGCGGGGGATCGCCTCCCCCGGACCTCCACTCACAGACCGGCGACGGGAGGCCGGCCCGGGCCGCGGCCCCCGCCTCGCCGGGCGAGGACGTGCATGAGACCCTATGTCCTGATGTTCGTCACGATCCTGCTCGCCGAGCTCGGCGACAAGACCCAGCTGGCGACCCTGATCTTCGCCACCGATCCGGCCGTCAACCGGTGGGGCGTGCTCCTCGTCTGCGCCGCGGCCCTCGTCGTGTCCGCGGCGATCGCGGTCGCGGCCGGCGCCTGGCTCGGGAGCTGGGCCCCGCCCCGGGCGGTGCGGGTGCTCGGCGGGCTCGGCTTCCTGGCCGCCGGCGTCTGGATGCTGGTGCGCGCGTGAACGTGCTCGCGGTCAACTGCGGATCGTCGTCGGTGAAGTTCGCCCTCGTGGCCGCGGACGGCGCGGACGAGCGCGTGCTGGCCCGCGGCGCGGTGGAGCGCCTCGGCGCCGGCGCGCGCCTGGCGTTCACGCGAGACGGCCAGCCGCCCGTGGCGGCGGCGGCCGCGGTCGACGACCAGGCGGGCGCGGTCGCGCGCATCCTCGCCTGGCTCGAGGCCGAGCCGCTGCCGCCACCCGACGCGGTCGGCCACCGCGTCGTCCACGGCGGCCCGCGGTTGGTCGCCCCGACGCGCCTGGACGACGCCGTGGTGGCCGCCATCGAGGCGCTCGAGCCGCTGGCCCCCCTGCACAACCACCCGAGCCTCGCCGGCATCCGGGCCTGCCGCGCCGCCCTCCGGGCCCCGATGGTCGCCGTCTTCGACACCGCGTTCCACGCGACCCTGCCCGAGCACGCGGCCCGCTACGCGATCCCGCCCGACCTGGCGGACCGCCACGACGTCCGCCGCTACGGCTTCCACGGCATCTCGTACGCCTGGGCCACCGCCCGCTACGCCGTGCTGGCGGGAGTGCCGCCCGCCCGGGCGACGCTCGTCGCGCTCCACCTGGGCGCCGGCGCCTCCGCCGTCGCCGTCCGCGACGGCGCGTCCGTGGAGACCTCGATGGGGCTCACGCCGCTGGAGGGGCTCGTCATGGCGACCCGCTCGGGCGACGTCGACCCCGCGCTCGTCGGCTACCTGGCCCGCCGCGAGCGCGTGAGCGTCGAGGACGTGGAGCGCTGGCTCAACGAGCGCTCCGGCCTCCGCGGGCTCTCCGGCGGCACCACCGACATGCGGGACCTCGTCGCGCGCGCCGGTCAGGATGCCCGCGCCCGCCTGGCCGTGGAGGTCTTCTGCCACCGCGCGCGGAAGTACCTCGGCGCGTACCTCGCCGTCCTGGGCGGCGCGCCCGCCGTGGTCTTCACCGGCGGCATCGGCGCCCACCAGCCGGAGATCCGGCGCCGCATCTGCGCCGACATGGCCTGGTGCGGCCTCACGCTCGACGACGCGAAGAACCGGGCGACGGTCGGGGTCGAGGGCACGATCAGCGCGCCGGGCGCGGCCGTCCGCGTCCTGGTCATCCCCGCCGACGAGGAGCGGATGATCGCGCGCGAGGTCGCCGCCACGCTGGCCGCCGCCGGACGGGAGGTGACGAGATGACCGTGCGCAGCGTGGAGGGCGCGAGCGACCTCGAGGAGTCGTGGGCCCGGGGCCACGGCCCGATCCGCCACACGCCGCTCACCCGCCGCCGGGTCCGCGGGATGCTGGCCGCGCTGGGCACGCGCAGCGAGCGCGGGCAGGGAGCACCGTCCTGGGAGGTGCTGCGGGCGACCGACCGCCTGGCGTCCGCGGCGATGTGGCTCGTCGTGCACGAGACCTACGCGCGCACCGTCCGCCTCGACGGCCGTCCCCTCGTGGCCGCGGACTTCAAGGCGACCCCGGAGGGCCACACCGGCGGCAGCCTCAACATGGTGCCGGCCTACGCCGGGTACCTCGCCGTGAACGCCCTGACCGGCACGACGCGGGCCTGGCTCATGGGCCAGGGACACTGCGTCGCCGCCGTCGACTCCGTCAACCTGCTCGTCGGCAACGACACGCCGGCCCACGCCGCCCGCTACGCCGTGACCGACGAGGGCCTCACGCGCTACGTGCGGGACTTCTACTCCTACCGGCTGGACGAGACGGGGCGCCAGGACTCCCCGCTCGGCAGCCACGTGAACCCCCACACCGCCGGCGGCCTGGCCGAGGGCGGCTACCTCGGCTTCGCCGAGCTGCAGTACGTGCACGTCCCGCTGCCGGGCGAGCGGCTGGTGGCCTTCCTGTCCGACGGGGCCTTCGAGGAGCAGCGCGGGAGCGACTGGGCGCCCCGCTGGTGGCGGGCGAGCGACTCGGGTCTCGTCACGCCCATCATGATCGCCAACGGCCGGCGCATCGACCAGCGCACGACCATGTCGCAGCAGGGCGGGATCGCCTGGTTCGTGAAGCACCTGCGGCTGAACAACTTCGACCCCCTCGTCTTCGACGGCCGCGACCCCGCCGCCTTCGCCTGGGCCATCTGGGAGATGGAGCGGCGGCTCGAGCAGGCGGCGGCGGCCGTCGAGCAGGGTACCGCACGCTATCCCGTCCCCCTGCCCCACGGCATCGCCGTTGCGCCCAAGGGCTACGGCTTTTACGGGGCCGGCACGAACCTGGCGCACAACCTGCCGCTCGGCGGCAACCCGTGGACCGACGCGGTCGCCGCCCGCCGGTTCAACCGCTCGGCGCGCCGGCTGTGGGTGGAGCCGGACGAGCTGGCGTCCGTGCCGTCCCTGCTCGGACAGCACGAGCGCTCCGGCCGCCCCCGCGAGGCCGAGACCCCGATCGCCACCCGGCGCGTCGACCTGACGCATCTGCCCGAGCCGCCCCTGCGGCCCGTCCCCGAGCACCGGGCCGACCCCACGGCCTGGACGCGCACGTCCGGCATGGACGCGATCGACGAGGGATTCCTCGCGATCGTCCAGGCCAACCCGCACCTGCGGCCGCGCGTGGGGAATCCCGACGAGATGCGCTCGAACCGGATGCAGCGGACGCTGGACGCGCTGAAGTTCCGCGTGACGGCGCCCGAGCCCGGCATTCCGGAGGCCGTCGACGGCGCGGTCGTCACCGCCCTCAACGAGGAGGCGGTCGCCTGTGCGGCGCTCGCCAACAAGGGCGGCGTCAACATCGTCGTCACCTACGAGGCGTTCGGCGCCAAGATGCACGGGGCCTTCCGGCAAGAGATCGTCTGGGCCGACCACTGCGACCAGGCCGGGCGCCCGCCCGGCTGGCTGTCGATCCCGCTCGTGCTCACCTCGCACACGTGGGAGAACGCCAAGAACGAGCGATCGCACCAGGACCCGGCCATGGCCGAGGCGATGCTCGGAGAGCCCTCGCACGTCTCGCGCGTGCTCTTCGTGCCCGACCACAACAGCGGCGCCCTGGTGATCCGGGAGGTCTACCGCACCCACGGGCAGCTCTGGACCCTCGTCGTCCCGAAGGGACCGGTACCCGATCTCCTCGCGGCCGACGAGGCCCGGGCCCTGCTGCGCGACGGCGCGCTGCGGCTCGACTGGGCGGGCCACCGGCCGGACCGCGCCCGCCTCGTCCTCACCGCCATCGGGGCCTACCAGCTCACCGAGGCGCTGCGCGCGTCCGCACGCCTCGCCGCCCGCGAGATCGAGCACAGCGTCGTGGTCATGCTCGAGCCGGGCCGCTTCCGGACGCCGCGCGA